>CAIUAO010000001.1 GCA_903897155.1 uncultured Actinomycetes bacterium
CAAGGTGGAAATCGAATTTTCTCTTTTGGCCGCTCAAAAGCCAAGATGCAAAATAAAGAGAACCCACAGAATACTTTTGCTGACGTAGCAGGCGCTGATGAAGCAGTTGCAGAACTTCGTGAAATTAAAGATTTCCTCGCTGATCCAAAAAAGTATCAGGATATTGGGGCGAAAATTCCTAAGGGTGTTCTACTTTATGGCCCTCCAGGAACAGGTAAGACATTGCTCGCTCGCGCAGTTGCAGGAGAAGCGAATGTTCCTTTCTATTCAATTTCTGGATCTGAGTTTGTTGAAATGTTTGTTGGTGTTGGTGCATCACGCGTTCGTGATCTATTTACTCAGGCAAAAGAAAATGCTCCTGCGATTATCTTCGTCGATGAAATTGATGCAGTTGGTCGCCAACGTGGTGCTGGATTGGGTGGCGGTCATGATGAGCGCGAGCAAACTCTCAATCAATTATTAGTTGAGATGGATGGCTTTGAAGGTAATGGACAAGTTATTTTAATTGCAGCAACAAACCGTCCAGATGTATTAGATCCTGCGCTCCTTCGGCCAGGTCGATTTGATCGGCAGATTCCAGTGGATCGTCCAGATCTAAAAGGACGCACTGCAATTTTAGAGGTACATGCAAAAGGTAAACCAATTGCTAAGAGTGTTGATTTAAATTCTTTTGCTAAGCGCACCCCAGGATTTACTGGAGCAGATCTTGCGAATGTACTGAATGAAGCCGCGCTTCTTACTGCCCGCGAAAATGCAAAAGTCATTACTACCGCAGCACTCGATGAAGCTATTGATCGAGTTATGGCTGGACCTCAGCGCACAACACGACTTATGACTGAAGAAGAGCGTCGTATCACCGCTTATCACGAGGGTGGGCATGCGTTAGTTGCTCACGCATTGCCACACACCGACCCTGTTCACAAAATTACGATTATGCCCCGTGGCCGTGCACTTGGTTACACGATGGTTTTGCCAGATGAAGATCGTTATGCAACTACTCGCAATCAAATGCTTGACCAACTTGCATATTCATTGGGTGGACGCGCTGCCGAAGAATTGATCTTCCATGATCCAACCACTGGTGCATCAAATGATATTGAAAAGGCAACAAATCTTGCTCGCGCTATGGTCACTCAGTATGGAATGACGGAAAAGATTGGCGCAATCAAGCTTGGCACAAGTGATAGCGAACCATTCCTGGGCCGCGATTACGGCCATCAACGTGATTATTCTGAAAATGTTGCTGGAATCGTTGATTTAGAGATTCATAATCTCATCGAAAATGCACACCAAGAGGCATTTGATATTCTCGTTGCAAATCGTGAAATTCTTGATTCTCTCGTAGTAGAACTACTTGAGCGCGAGACTCTGCTCAAGGAAGATATCGAAAAGATCTTTAAGCGTGTGAAGAAAGTAAAACCAAGACCTGCTTGGACTGGCTCACCTGGGCGTATCCCATCAGATAAGCCACCAGTGAACTTATCTCCAGCAAAACCACAAAAACTTACTGCTGAACCAGAGAAGAAGGTTGAAGAGCCTGTGCGCAAGCCAAGAAAAAAAGCTGCACCACCAACAGTTGAGGCTTAAGTAATGACTGATGAGATCAATCCAGTAAGTATGGGTCCACATGATGGACGCGCACGCACTGAATTTGATCAAGCAAGAGCAGAACGAGCAATAACTGAACTACTTCTTGCAATCGGGGAAGACCCAGATCGTGATGGTTTGCGTGACACACCAAAGCGCGTGGCAAAAGCATTTCGTGAAAACTTCGAAGGCCTATGGCAATCACCTGAAGAGATTCTCACAACAACGTTCGATATTGGCCATAGTGAATTAGTAATTGTTAGAGATATTGAAGTTTTTTCACATTGCGAACACCACCTCACTCCGTTTCATGGAGTTGCCCATATTGGTTATATACCTGGTGATTCTGGCCGCATTACGGGACTTTCTAAACTCGCAAGGCTCGTTGACTTATATTCTCGTCGACCACAAGTCCAAGAGCGATTGACGTCCCAAATAGCAGATGCAATGGTTGAAATTTTAAATCCAGCAGGAGTAATCGTGATTGTTGATTGCGAACATTTATGTATGTCGATGCGAGGAGTAAAGAAATCACAGGCTCGAACAACAACAAGCGCGGTTCGAGGACATTTACGTAGTGCCGCCACACGCGCAGAAGCGATGGCGCTCATAACAGCATCTGGGCGCTAATGAGTAATTCAGAGCGGACATTGGTGATGGGTATTTTAAATGTCACACCTGATTCATTTGCTGACGGAGGCCGTCATTTTGATTTTGACGCCGCAATTTCACGTGCACGCCAGATGATTGAAGAAGGTACAGACATTATTGATATTGGCGGTGAATCAACTAGGCCAGGCGCCGCCCGAGTAAGTGTCGAAGAAGAACGAGATCGAGTCATTCCTGTTATTACAGAGTTGCAGCCACTCGGAGTGACACTCAGTGTGGATACAACAAGATCAGAGATTGCTCGCGCAGCAATCGCAGCAGGTGCAAGCATTGTTAATGATGTAAGTGGGGGCCTTGCTGATCCTGATATGGCAAAACTAATTTCAAAAAATCCAAGTGTTCAATATATTGCCATGCATTGGCGTGGACATTCAGATGAGATGCAAAAACAAGCAATTTATAACGATGTTGTCAAAGAAGTTAAAGATGAACTTGATGAGCGTGCGTCTGCACTTATCAATGAAGGCGTGAGCCCAGAGCAAATCATTTTGGATCCTGGAATTGGTTTTGCGAAAACTTCTGAACATAATTGGGAGATACTTCGGAACTTAGATCGTTTTCAGTTACTTGGCTACCCATTGCTTGTAGGTGTTTCTCGAAAAAGATTTCTAGGTGATTTAGTCGATGCACCTAATCCAGATGAGAGAGAATCGGCAACTATTGCTTTGACTTCACAGTTAGCAAAGCAAGGTATTTGGGGAGTTCGTACTCACAGCGTAAAACCTCATGTTGATGCAATTAAAGTTGTCATGGAGCTAGGGGCATGAGTGATCGAATTGAGATACTTGC
>CAIUAO010000002.1 GCA_903897155.1 uncultured Actinomycetes bacterium
GAGGAGGGTTCACTGGTCGTGCAGGTTGATGCGCCGGCAGATCATCAAGATTCTCTCCACCGTGCTGGCCGTACCGCTCGCGCAGGTGCAACCGGAACAGTTGTCACACTTGCTAATCAAAAGAAGAAGAAGGCTGTATTTGGAATTACAAATCGCGCAGCTGTGAAACTTATTGAAAATCAAGTTCGCCCAGGAGATCAAGAGCTTGTGAAAATTACAGGTGCACAGAAGCCTTCTGGTATTCCAATTGCTGCTGAACCAGAAAAACCAAGCCGTAACGATCGTAAGCCAGGAAGCCGTAATCGTGGTCCAAAGCGCGAAGGTGAATTCAAAAAGCGCCGCGAAGGCGGAGGACGCTTTGCTAAATCTGATTTCAAAAAAGAATTTAAGAAAGAAGCTCCGGCAAGTGATCGTTATTCACGGCCTGGTAGAGCTGATCAAAGTGAGCGTCCTGCTCGTTCTGAACGACCAAATAGATTTGAAAAGTCAGATAGAAGTGACAGAAGTGCCCGTCCAGAGAGAAGCGCAAGGCCTGCAAAGAAGCAACCTCGAATGCCTATTGAAAAGCGTAAAGCTCTCGATGAAAAAAGAGGAGCCTCAGGTCGTCCAGCATTTAAGAAAACGGCTGGAAAGAAAAAATTTACGGGCAAGAAGTTTGATGGCCCAAGGAAACCTAAGAAAGCTTAATTTCCCGATCAAAGTATTGAGCAAGGGCTTCTTGGTTATGACTAATGACCAGGATGCCCTTATCTGCTTTTTGTAGTGTTTTAATAACTTTAATAATGTTCTTGATTGATTTGCTATCTTGTGCGCTAAAGGGTTCATCGAGCAAGTAATACTCAGCCCTCTGACAAAACGCTAAAGCCAAACTCACCCGTTCTTGCTCACCGCCAGAGAGCTCAGTTACTTTCCGATGCATGAGCGCTCTTAAAGCCAAGGTGTCGATGATGTAATCAATGTTGGGAGCTTTTAGCTTTTTGGGAAGAAAGTTGATTACTTCCTCCACAGTGAATGCAAGAGAGAAATTACGTTTCTGTGGTGCCACAGCGCGGATGCTCGCTTGTTCTTTTATGCTCAGCTCGTCCACCTTCATTCCATTGATCAATATCTCACCTGACTGAACTCTGAGTACTCCACCTACAAGTTGAAGTAGCGTTGTTTTGCCAACGCCATTCGGCCCGCTCAGGAGCACGGCTTCACCGGGCTTTATGCGTGCACTTAGTGATGTAAAGATCTGGTTCTCACCCCGCTTGAATGCGATCTTTTTAATTTCAATCATGGCTCACCCACGTAGCTCTGCGGAGTTTTAGTAAGACAATGAGCACGGGCGCTCCAAGTATTGAAGTCAATAGCCCCAAAGGAATTTCATTGGGTTCAAATATCGTTCGGGCTAGTAGATCTGCAATTAAAAGTACAACTGCTCCAACAAACCCACTGAGAGACACCAGGCGCCTGTGTGCTGGTCCAATCATTAATCTAACGATATGCGGAACTAGCAATCCAAGGAAAGCAATTGATCCAACTGCGCTCACTGAAGCACCAATAAGCAATGCAAGTGCGATTACAGCCCATAGGCGTAACCTTTTTGGATTCACACCCAAGTAATGAGATGAATGATCTCCGAGAGAATAAATATCTAGCCTTCTAGAGACAAAGAAAGCGGCAATAATTCCTGTTTCAACATAAGGGGCGATTAACCCAACTGTTGAATTGTTAAGAAGAGAAAGTGAGCCAAAATTCCAGAATGAAATCGATTGAATACCAGGTTTAGACGACATTGTTATAAGCAGCCCGGCAGCCGCCATAAGGATGGCAGAAACAGCGATACCTGTAAGCAAAAAGCCAAAGCCTTTATTGGGTGCAAGCCACTGCACGAGGAGAGCTGTTAAAAGCGCAGCAGTTACAGCAGAAACAACATTCATCCGAGTAGCAAAGCCTGCTGAACCGCTTGCAATGATTGCAATCGTTCCCAGTGTCGCGCCACTAGATAGACCAATCAAAGTTGGCTCAGCTAGCGGGTTCCGAAAAATTCCCTGTGCAATTGCACCTGCGATACCGAGTCCAGCTCCGATGATGATTGCGCCCAGCGCTCTTGGAAAACGAACACCCCAGACTGTTTGTGCGTCAATAGAGTGCTTACCGATGAGAGACCATAAAGATTCATGAATCTGAAGAATTCCTATTTTTAATGAGAGAACAAAAAGTAGAAGCATGACAAAAATAGTTGCGATGTATATGACTTTCTTTTTCATGAGCGAGCCGCCGCAATAATTAAGGGACGCAGCATTTGCGCCATTGGAACTGTTCTGGGACCAAATGAAAGAAGAAGTGAATCATCAACGGTTACAACTCTTTTATGCTGTCCAGCAGGTGTCTGAGCGATACCAGGAAGGGCAAGCAACCCAGAAATCCCACCAACAGAGGTGAGTCCTTTAGTCATGAGGAGAAGTACATCAGGTTGAAGTTTGATGAGCTCTTCTGAGGAGAGCGCGTTGAATGGCAATTTGAGATTTTCTGCTCCTACATCGCGAACTCCAATTGCGTTCAGCAAAGAATCGGCTCCAGAACCTTTTCCACCAATGAGATAGATAGATGCGGTGCCGCGAAGATAAAGAAAGGCAACTTTAATTCCCGTGGAGGGGCTACGAAGCGTGCCTATTTGTGAAGAAAGCAGACTTCCAGCTTTTGGTGTTCCCAGTGCGTTTGCTATTGCCATCTCTTTGCCTTTAATGCCAGATAATGAGAAAGTACTCGCGATACTTACCATTGAAATATGAGCCTGCTTAAAAGCATTCAGCGCACTTGCCGGTGATGTATTGGAATCAACAAGTATGAGATCAGGTTTTTGCGAAAGTACTTTCTCGGTTGATACATTCATTCCTGGTGAATCGATTGGGATGCTGGCGAGTATCGGCATTGTGGAAGCGATGTCTCTGCCAACCAGAATATTTACGTATCCAAGCGCTGCAACAATCTCAGCAGATCCATTTGCTAGGGCAACAACTCTATGAAATTTTGGTATTTCGCCTGAGTGCACAATGGGTAGTGCGACAGCAGCAGTTGAAATATTTGGTTGTGCAGCGTGCACTTGAGTGATTCCTGAGAATAAAAACGTGAGCACAAGTGACATAATCAACATTGGCTTTTTCACGAGGAAATTATCACACTCTATTTACCGACACCTGACCCCATCTTGTCGGAGCACATTTTTGATCCATCTCCTACATTTGCCTAGTGAGAAAAGGGATTCTATTTGCCGTGATGATTCTCGTCCTGTCCCCGGTTAATCCAGCAGAAGCAGTAACCGGAACTCATGGAGAGATTTTGAGCGTATCAAAGACAACTGCGATTGCCTCTGGTGATGTGCTTACTGTTACAGGAAAGAATTTTGATCAGTCAGTTGGAGTTTATATAGCGATGTGCAAAATTACTCCTGCATCAGTTCTTCCATCTCCTTGCGGAGGTGGAGCAGATAAGACCGGAAAACTAGGTGCTTCTTATTGGATCTCATCAAACCCACCAAGTTATGGTCGGGGCCTGGCAATTCCATTTAAAGCACATGGCTCATTTGCAATTTCACTTAAAGTTTCACCAATGATTGGAACAGTGGATTGTCGCAAAACACCTTGCGCAGTTTATGTTCGCGCGGATCACACCCGTACCCAAGATCGAACTCATGACTTGTATGTCCCAATTTCCTTTAGTAAATAAACCGACCAAGAAGAGATGAGAAAAATAATGAATAAGAAAGTTATCACCGCATTAGCAATGGGCTTAGTAATTTTCTCGGCGCCTTTTGCTCAGGCAAAAGCTGTTGTCACAGCCACACCAACTAAGAATTTGCCACAAAAGGGAGCGGTTGTGAGCTTTAAGCTTTCAAAGCTACCAGCTAAAAATGGCGTTTACATTCAAGAGTGCATGGCTCCTACAACAAAGGGCGCAGCTCCGACTGTCTGCGATTCAGATCAAACTGCACAAGCTTGGGTAAGCTCAGTTAAGGCAGACATCGCACAAGGTGCAACATCGGCTGCAGGAAAGATCACAATGAAGCCTGTTCCATATTTTTCAAAGGGTGACTGTGTTCACACAACCTGTGTATTTTTCATAACTAATGATCACAATGCAGCAGGGGATAAATCACAGGATCAAACAATCCCGTTTACTTTCTCAGCTAAATAATTAGTTAGTTGCTAGGGCTCGAAGTCCAGCGAGAGCGAATGTACTTGCTCTCTGAATTTCGAGCTCTGCGTCATTTCCAGCATCAATTCGAATACTTGCTGCGTCTGTCACGCTAGATAGAAACGCTGCCGCAGCGGCAGGATCTTTGATACCCGTTTCAACAAGTGCTTGGCGAAGTGGCGCAATCATCTTACGGTGCCCCATTGCAATTTCTTCTTTTCGAAATTCAGGAGTACTAATTGTGTTTAAAGATTTCACGAGCATGTGACGACCATCAGCAACATAGCGAAGACCTTCAGCGATCCAGTGTTCAATTTTTTCAAATGGGTCGGTAGCATCAACAATCGCAACCGCAAGCCTATTTGAGTAATAATCCAACTCTTCAAGAATCAAGTCAGCAATGAGATCAGCACTCGATGCGAAGTATTCATAGATCGAACTTCTTGCTAATCCAGCCTTCTTTGCAACCGCCGCAACGGTTACTGCCTCGGCGCCTTCTCCGAGAGCTAACTCAAGAGCTGCACTAATAAGTTGTTGACGGCGCAATTCCCTGTGTTCGACAATCGAGGGCGCTGAAATCTTAGGCATAAGAAGAAAAGTATCCCACTAACCAAGCTGTTGAGCCAGCCCGGTTAGGCCTTCGCTCTCTTCTCTCTATTGAGTGTCAACAAGCGTGAGGAAAGCACAGCGCCCAAAGTCATCGCAGTGCCCGTCAGTAAATAGGCTGTGACTTTGGTGTGAGCAGCGGGTGCGAGCCAATCAAGGAGTAACGCACCTATCAATTGTCCCGTAACGCTAAATAAAATCATATTAAGAATTCCAATATGTCGGACCGTAAAGGCTGAAACTGCAATATATATAACTCCAATAATTCCGCCCAGGTAAACCACAAAGTTTGTAGGAAGTGCGCCAATAGTTCCACCACGAGCGAGATTAATCATGAGAGCGATTGTTAGAACAGTCGAGCCCATAAGGAAGTTCACAAAGGTTGTTGCAAGTGGTCTAGTTGAAACCACATTTACTCGCCCATTTATTGCCTGCTGAAATGACACAACAACTCCAACAATGATTGCAAGCAGTATCGGCGCAAATCTGAATGTTGCGCTTTGGAGGTCTGGATAAACAGCAATTGTTACTGAAATTAAGGTAACAATCGCAGTAATTGCTCGAACAGGAGTCACCTTGTGTTTGCCAGATGGTGATAAACCGATCAGATCAACAATCATGGACGAGATAGTTTGGCCACCAACAGCGCAGATCGTGAAGATGGCAACACCAATGATCGGGACAGTACTGCTTTGGATAGCAACAAAGAATCCTCCACCCATTCCACCGATAACCTCCCAGGGCTTTAATCTGCGGGTTCTTAGCGCTTTCCAGATATTTGCTAACCCATTTCGATCTGGTTTCCACAAAATGCAAACAATGATGACAAAGAGCCATCCAGAGAGAAATGAGATAAGTGCCGCAGCTATTCCATTATGGATGTCTTTTGAAAGCTGCCCATTAATCCTTGACTGAACTGAGGTCAGAGATCCAATAACGAGTGCTAATAAACTATAAAACATTAGTTAACACACGGTATTCCTGAGCCATTTACAGCATCTCCATTTGCTAAATGTGCATAGTTAAACGGTTTCGAGGTCGCATTCTTAGCTGTTGAAAGGCTTGGACTTGGGGACGCAGTAGATTTTGGAGCTGGGTAGAAAAGATTATGTGTAAATTTTTGAACAGTTGGAATGTCAATCAAGTTTACGGATTGACTGTTACGCATGGCATAACCCTCAATAGGTAAGGTGTGGAAAGTAATGTGTCCACCGGTGAGGGCTTTTGCTTGTGGCAAAAAGCCAAGTACATCCCACCCCGTATCGATTACTACATCTTTCTGTGCAACATTGAGCAAGCTCTGAAGTTTTCCTAGATCCCCAAATAATCCTTGCGTTCGAAACTTAGTAATAACTCCTGTGATAAAGGCTTGTTGCCTGTGTGTTCGATCCAGGTCTCCGTTTGGTAGCCCATGGCGTTGGCGCACGAAGGCAAGTGCTTGAGCGCCTGTAATTGTTTGCAGACCCGCAGGCAAGATAGCACCAGAATATTGAGAGTCATTTACTGCATGATTGAGACAGACTTGTACGCCTCCAATAGCATTTGCAAGATCATAGAAACCAACGAGGTTCACCTCGGCAAAGTGATCAATAGGAACATTAAGCAATGTAGCTACAGTTGCGATAGTTAGTGCTCGTCCGACATCTCTGCTTTGTTTCTCTCGATCAGGGTTTTGTACTCCGGCCTTAATAAGTTTGAGCTCTGAAGAGTACTTAGCCAATCCATATGCTTCTTTAATCTTTTGTGGGCCATACCCGGTAACATCGACATAGTCATCACGAGGAATAGAAATAGCAACAGCATGAGAGCCATCTGCTGGAATGTGAATTAAAATCATTGTGTTGGTGTTATAGCCACCAATAGCGCTACTAGAGCCCACATGCATTATGTCTAGGAGCTTACGAGGTAGGTCATTTCCATTGTTGTCTCGCCTGGAATCTAAGCCAAGCAGAAGAATATTTGTATCACCGTGTGGGGATTTCTTCGCACCATTGAGAACACTCGAGCGTGGTATCGCGCTGCCTGCCCCTTTAGCAAAGAGATAGAAGGAGAGTGAAAGAAAGGTCATTGCGACGGAAACAATCGCAATAGTTTTCCGTCCTCGCATGCAGTGAATCTTACAGACTAGAGTGATGTCATGGAGCACGTTGGCGCCCTTGCACTAGTGGGTTCGGGTGAATATTTACCTGTCATGCAAGATCTTGAAGGCGCTCTGCTGAGAAAAGGCGTAGAACGTGGAAAGAAAAACAGATATGTTCAGTTGCCATTAGCTGCCGGGCGTGAAAGTAAAACTCGGCTTGAGTATTGGCGCACACTTGGCAAGGAACAAGCTGATCGAATTGGTGCTGAACAAATATTTCTACCCGTGTATAGCCGTGAAGATGCAATGAAAAAAGAGTTTGCAGAGATGGTTGAAGATGCAGGACTTATCTATCTCTCGGGTGGCGACCCCCACTATTTGGCTGCTTCACTTATAAATACTCCTGTGTGGGAAGCGATGGAGAGAAATTGGCGAAGCGGTACCTCACTTGCTGGATGTAGTGCAGGTGCAATGGTGATGGCAGGTGATATTCCAAACTTTCGTAAGATGAAGGAAGAAGGATCGCCTGGTTTAAATATTTTGCCGACAGTTCGA
>CAIUAO010000003.1 GCA_903897155.1 uncultured Actinomycetes bacterium
CTACATAAACATCGGCCATTCCACCGGTACCGATCATTTCACCAATTTGGTATCGGCTATTAAATAATCTACTCATAGCGCTGCGCCCAAAAGTTTAGTATCAGCCGTACCAGTTTCGGTGACCACTTCACTCCACAAAATCGTGATGTTATCTGGAGCGCCTTTTTTGAGAACTCCTTCAATCAAGCTATCAACAACTGTTGCATCATCAGCACTTTTGATAATTGAGGTAATCTCATAATCTGAAAGTACAGAGCTAAGGCCATCACTACAGAGAAGAAATCTATCTCCATCTTTTATATCGTGAACACTGAGTATTGGATCAATTCCACTATCACCCATTAAAACTTGCGTGAGTAAGGATCTTTGAGGGTGATCGAATACTTCTTCGGGTGTGAGCCTGCCTTGATCTAGAAGCTCTTGCATAACAGTGTGGTCATGGCTGAGTTGGGTAAGTTTCTTATCACGCCATCTGTAACATCTTGAGTCACCAATATGTAGCAGCTCGATGTTTCCATCATTAATGTGAATAGCTGTCAGCGTTGTGCCCATTCCATGGAGTTCATGATGGGCGCTAGATTCTTCAGATAATTCATGATCAATTGAAAAAGAGATATTCAGCAATAAATCTTCACGCGATTCACTATCTAATGCTTCGTCATCTAATACTTCACTGAGCGCCTTGAGTGTATTAATTGCAATACGTGAAGCGACTTCACCTCCCGCATGACCTCCCATGCCATCTGCCACCGCGAGTAATACGGGGGAGATCAAAGCAGCATCTTCATTTCCATCTCGCACTAAACCAACTTCACTTCGAGCGATTGTTTTAAATCGTCCCTTCGCGCTAGTCGATGATGGAGTGCTCATAGAAATAGCCTAATGGGAGCAATGCTGCGTGAGATACCCTTACGCAGTGACTCATTATGCATACCTAGGGCCTTCGGGAACTTTCACTGAGAGTGCCCTCCGAGGTATCGCAAAAAACGATGACGTGTTGACCCCTTATGCAAATGTCACCGCTGCTCTTGATGCAGTGCGAAAAGGACTGGCCCAAAGAGCCCTCGTTCCCATTGAAAATTCAGTAGAAGGCGTTGTTGCTAGAACCCTCGACGAATTGGCAACTGGTGAGCCTCTAGTGATCGTTGCTGAAACAACGCTTCCAGTAACTTTTTCACTTATGGTGTTACCAGAAAATGTAGATAAGAAAATTACTCGAATTGCAACTCATCCGCATGCAGAATCACAATGCCGTGCCTATATTGCACGGGAATTACCAGATGCTGAAGTTATTACTACTCCGTCAACTGCTGCAGCTGCAGAGGGGTTAAAAGATGGAAACTGGGACGCAGCTATCGCTGCGGAAATTGCTGCAGAAAAATATGGTCTAAAAGTAATTGCTAAAAATATTGGTGATAACGAAGTGGCCGTAACACGCTTTGTTGTCGTTGAACGTGAAGGAAAACTTCCTCCTCCAACTGGCGCTGACCGCACGTCACTTGTTGCCTATATTGATATTGACCATGCGGGAGCGTTGCTTGAGATACTTACAGAGTTTGCAAAAAATAACGTGAATCTCACATTCATTCAAAGTCGCCCAACAGGACGCGAGCTTGGCCATTATCACTTCATTATTGACGTCGAAGGACATCTGACTGATGCACCTGTTGCTCAATCAATTGAGGGCTTACGCAAGATTTGTGACGATATCCGTGTGTTGGGTTCATACCCGCGCACACATAACGGAAAACCTAATCGGTAGGCTTATCCCGTGATTGATCTCAAAATTCTGCGCGATGATCCCCAAAGGGTTCGCGACTCACAAAAAGTACGTGGTGAAAATCCAGCAGTTGTTGATCAACTTTTAGTTGCTGATGAAGCTAGGCGCGCGGCAATCAGCGCATTTGAAACTCTACGAGCAGAACAAAATGTCCTCTCTAAATCTGTTGGCGCTGCCAAAGGTGATGAGAAAGCCGGTCTATTAGAGAAGGCCAAAGATTTATCTGCCAAAGTAAAAGCAGCAGAGGCTGCTCGCGGAGAAGCTGAAGCAAAAGCAGATGCACTCTTACTTCAGATTCATAATTTGATTGATCCTGCTGCCCCTGTTGGGGGAGAAGAAGATTTTGTTGTTCTAGAGCATGTTGGCTCTCCACGTGACTTTAGCAAGGAAGGTTTTGAAGCAAAAGATCATGTTGAGCTTGGCAAGATCCTTAAAGCAATTGATACCGAGCGTGGGGCAAAAGTTTCTGGCTCTAGGTTTTATTACCTTACAGGCGTTGGTGCTCTACTTGAATTTGCGCTGGTCAATTATGCAATTTCATCAGCAACAAAATCTGGTTTTATCCCTGTCATCCCACCAGTCTTAGTTAAACCAGCAGCGATGGAAGGCACTGGTTTTCTCGGCCAAGCAGCTGAGAATGTTTTCCATTTAGAAGAAGATGATTTTTATCTCGTTGGCACAAGTGAAGTTCCACTTGCCGCGTATCACATGGATGAAATAGTCGATCAGTTACCTTTGCGTTATGCAGGGTATTCATCATGTTTCCGCCGTGAAGCTGGGACATATGGGAAAGACACCCGCGGAATTATTCGTGTGCACCAGTTCGACAAGGTAGAGATGTTCACTTTCTGCAAACCAGAGGATGCACTTGAAGAACATAAGCGTCTTTTGCAATGGGAGAAAGACTTCATGAACGCGATGGAGATCCCTTACCGCGTGATTGATGTGGCATCAGGTGACTTAGGGGCGAGTGCCATACGTAAATTTGATATTGAAGCGTGGATTCCAACACAAAATGCTTACCGTGAAGTGACAAGTACTTCTAACTGCACAGAATTTCAAGCTCGTCGTTTGAATATCCGCTATCGCGATGGCGAGGTAACGAAGCCAGTTGCCACACTCAACGGAACACTTGTTGCAATTCCCCGAATGATTGTTGCTATTCTTGAAAATCATCAACAAAGCGATGGATCTGTCAAAGTTCCAGCTGCCCTTCAACCATTCTTAGGAGTCGACAGATTACTTCCGGCATAACTGGAAAAAGGCCAAAACTTATTGGCACCGATCTTGACGGGACAATTGTCGCTGATCAGGGCGTCTCTAAGCGTACTGTCCAAGCATTTACAAAAGCTAAAGATCTTGGTGTTGAAATCTTTTTTGTCACTGGAAGGCCACCTCGCTGGATGCATGAAATTAAAGATGCATTTGGATTTGGTCATGCCATTTGTGCAAACGGAGCACTTCATTATGACTTAATGAATGAGAAGGTAATTGAACAGTGGCTAATCCCCGTTGAAACCCAGTTGGAATTCGTTAAGAGAATGCGTAAAGCGTTGCCAACCATATCTTTTGCTGTTGAATATGAAAATCAATTCCATCGTGAGAAAATTTATGCTCCTCGGTGGGATCTCGGTGCAGATAATGTTGGAGTTATAAAGATTGAAGAGAAGATCACCCAGCCAGCTTTTAAAATAATGGCTCGCTGTTCAGATTTTGATTACACATCCGATGAAATGCTCGCGATCGCCGAGCCACTTACCCAAGATATTGTCACAGCCACACATTCCAACCCTGGTGAGTCTCTATTGGAAATTTCTGCAAAAGGCGTGAGCAAAGGTGAAACTCTAGAAAAGCTTGCTGCTCGCTTAGGAATTGGTGCTGAAGATTCTGTGACGTTTGGTGATAATCCAAATGATTTTTCAATGCTCAAATGGGCAGGCAGATCGTGGGCAATGTCTAATGGCCACCATGATGGAGTAAAGAATGCAAAGTTTGTTGCCCAGGCCCATCATTTAGATGGTGTTGCAATAGTTATTGAGCAGTTGTTGGAGCTTCCTGCGTAATAAGTACTCTGTTTTGCCGAACTAACATCACAGCAGGTAAGTTTGCCCACGGAGGGCTCGCATAGCGGCCGAGTGCACCGGTCTTGAAAACCGGCAAGGGAAACCTTCGTGGGTTCAAATCCCACGCCCTCCGCCAGTTTTACTCACCTACGAGTGATTTGTGCTTGAACTCATAACCTTGTTGTGGAATCTCGCCTAGTAATAATGGCGTGTGGCTAGGAAACTACTCCTATGGCAATAACCACACCTGGCACTGGAGTATTTTCTGAGGGCCGAGCAAAACTTTCTGCCAAAACTTTTCGAACAGATAAGTGGTGGATTGAACCCCTCATCACTGTCGTCGTACTTTTCTCATTTATTGTTTATGCAACATTTCGTGCGTTTGAAAATGGAAAGTATTTTGCTGAGCCGCTGATCTCACCTTTTTATTCACCATGCTTATCTAAAGCATGCGCTAATGGAGCTGTCTCTTTCGTAGGAACACCCTTTGGTATTTATCACGTACTAGGAATGACGGTTTCACCATCACTCTTTATTTTGATTTTTCCACTTGCATTCCGAATGACGTGTTATTACTACCGTAAGGCTTATTACCGATCATTTTGGATGTCACCGCCAGCATGCGCAGTTGCTGAGCCACATGCAAAATACACAGGTGAAACCCGTGCGCCACTTATTTTGCAAAATGGACATCGCTACGCATTTTATGCAGGACTTGTATTTAACGTTTTCCTTACGATCGATGCAATTGACGCATTCAAGAATGAAAAGGGTCAATGGGGCCATATGTCTGTAGGAACCCTTGTACTTCTAGCGAATGCAACATTTCTCTGGCTTTATTCTGCTTCATGTCATACCTGTCGCCATACAGTAGGCGGACGACTTCGTAACTTCTCTAAACATCCAATTCGTTACAAGATTTGGACATGGGTTTCAATACTTAATCACAAGCATCAGAACTTTGCTTGGATTTCACTTTTCGGTGTCGCACTCTGTGATCTTTATGTTCGACAAGTTTCTGGCCACTCTATTCGTAACCTCTACTTCTTCTAAGCGAGATAATTAATATGAGCAGATCACAAGGACGCTATGCATATGACGTTGTTGTCATAGGCGCAGGCGGAGCAGGGCTACGCGCTGCCGTTGAAGCACGCGAAGCTGGCTTATCTGTCGCAATTATTTGTAAATCACTTTTTGGTAAGGCACATACGGTTATGGCCGAAGGCGGCGTATCGGCCTCTATGGGAAATGTAAATTCAGATGACAACTGGATGGTGCACTTTAGAGACACAATGCGCGGTGGAAAGTTCCTCAATCATTATCGAATGGCAGAACTTCATGCGAAAGAAGCCCCAGATCGCGTATGGGAACTTGAAACTTGGGGTGCGCTTTTTGACCGCACCAAAGAAGGAAAGATTTCTCAACGTAACTTTGGCGGACATGAATACCCTCGCCTTGCTCACGTAGGTGACCGAACCGGACTTGAACTCCTTCGCACCATGCAACAACGCATTGTTGCTATGCAGCAAAATGATGAGAAAGAAACTGGAGATCCAGAGAAGTTCATCAAGGTATTTGCTGAGTTAACAATTACCGAAATTTTGAAAGATAATGGAAAAGTTTCTGGTGTTTATGGATATTGGCGTGAAAGTGGCGATGAAGTCTTCTTTGAAGCCCCAGCAGTAATCCTTGCAACAGGCGGCATCGGAAAAACTTTTAAAATCACTTCAAACTCATGGGAAGGCACCGGAGACGGTCATGCTCTTGCTTTGAAAGCGGGCGGCCGCCTTAAAGATATGGAATTCATTCAATTCCACCCAACAGGAATGGTTTGGCCACCTTCTGTGCGCGGACTTCTTGTTACTGAATCAGTACGTGGTGATGGCGGTGTACTTACTAATTCAAATGGCGAACGCTTTATGTTTAAGTACATTCCAGATGTTTTCAAAGATAAATATGCAGATAATGAAGCGGAGGCAGATCGTTGGTATACAGATCAGGCCAACAACCGCCGCCCGCCAGAACTCTTGCCTCGCGATGAAGTGGCCCGCGCAATTAATACTGAAGTAAAAGCAGGCCGTGGCAGTGAGCACGGTGGCGTTTATCTAGATGTTTCAAAGCGTCTTCCTGCAGATGTTATTAAGAAAAAGCTTCCTTCCATGTGGCATCAGTTCTATGAACTTGCTGGCGTTGATATCACGAAAGAGGCAATGGAAGTTGGCCCAACATGTCACTATGTCATGGGTGGAGTAGATGTTGATCCTGATAGCGCAGCAGCTATTGGCGTTCCAGGACTTTTTGCAGCTGGTGAAGTAGCAGGCGGAATGCATGGTTCAAACCGACTTGGCGGTAATTCACTTTCAGACCTTTTAGTCTTTGGCCGTCGCGCAGGAATTGGCGCTGCAAATTATGTAAAGAGCTCGGGTACAAACCCTGTGAGCGATGCATCTTTAAAAGCTGCGCAAGAGAAAGTCGAAAAACCTTTCACGCAAAGCGGTGGCGAGAACCCATATGCACTTCATCAAGAACTTCAAGAACTCAC
>CAIUAO010000004.1 GCA_903897155.1 uncultured Actinomycetes bacterium
CAGAAGCTTTCTTGTTGGCCAAAAAATTATGATGGCAGCCATGCCCAACTTGCTGGGCTCAAAGATCTTGCAAGCCAGCTCATTGGCAGATTCGCTCTCGCGGCAGAAACTGCAACCCGTGATCAATATGGCGATGGGGATCTGACTAGGTACTCTGCAAATCTTGTTGTCCCGCGCGAGCAAAAAGCTGAGGTAGCAATCTTGAAGTCAGTTGCTGCTTTTTATGTCATTAATGCAAGTGCTGCGCTTATTCGTTATGCCGATCAACAGAAGATCTTGCAAGAGCTAGTAGAGATGGTCCTTTCAAAGGCTCCACATTCACTTGAGTCTTTCTTCCAAGATGATTGGAAGCAGGCATCTACCGATGGGCAGAAATTACGCGTTGTTGTGGACCAAGTCGCCTCACTGACTGACCCAGGTGCCTACGCTCTGCACGCCAAGCTTTCGGGTAAATAAAGGCTGACGGCCTAACCCAATAAGATGCCCGTATGGCTGGGCGCATTCGTGATGAGGACGTTGTTTACGTCCGTGAGCACACACCGATTGATGATGTGGTGGGTGATTTCGTCCAACTCAAAAATGCCGGTGGAGGACAGAAGAAAGGCTTATGTCCTTTCCATGATGAGAAGAGTCCTTCTTTCCATGTAACACCAAGTAAAGGCTTCTTCCACTGCTTTGGTTGTGGGGTAGGCGGGGATGCAATTAATTTCCTTATGAAACTTGAACATTTAACTTTCACAGAAACAGTAGAGCGCCTTGCTGAACGCATCGGTTATCAATTGCACTATGACAGCACCGGACCCAGCGCCGGAAGCGGTATCAACCGCTCGCGGCTTGTTGCAGCAAATATCGCCGCTGCTAAGTTCTATCAAGAGCAGTTAGGCGCCGTTGGTCCTGCGCAGGTTGGACGAGAGTTTCTGACAGGGCGCGGCTTTGATAAAGAAGCAGCAGCAAACTTTGGCATTGGATACGCACCAGATGAATGGGATGGCCTCTATAAGCACCTTTCTCCTCTTGGTTACACAGATGCAGAGCTCAACCTTGCAGGACTAACAAAAGAAGGATCTCGCGGGGGACTCATTGATCGTTATCGCAATCGTCTGGTATGGCCTATTAAAGATATCTCAGGAGATATCGTCGGCTTTGGCGCTCGCAAGTTAGCTAGCGATGATGTTGATCAAGGCCCTAAATACTTAAATACCGCTGAAACTCCTATCTATAAGAAAAGCCAGATTCTTTATGGTTTAGATATGGCAAAGAAAGAGATCGCAAAAAAGCGCCAAGTTGTTATCGTTGAAGGTTACACAGATGTGATGGCATGTCATTTGGCTGGAATTACAACCGCAGTTGCCACATGCGGAACTGCATTTGGCGATGATCACATACGTATTATTAGAAGGCTTCTTATGGATGATGACGCCTTTAGAGGTGAGGTGATCTTCACCTTTGATGGAGACGCCGCAGGACAAAAAGCAGCCCTTCGCGCCTTTGATGATGATCAGAAGTTTGTTGCTCAGACATTTGTTGCCGTTGAACCAAGCGGCATGGATCCATGTGAACTTCGCCAATCAGGTGGAGACGCTGCTGTAAGAGATCTTGTTGCACGGCGAGTTCCGCTCTTTGAATTTGCTATGCGCTCAGTGATCGCTCAATACGATGTGAGCGCAGCAGAAGGACGCGTCAATGCGCTCAATCAAGTTGCGCCTCTTGTTGGAAAGATCCGCGATGCATCCCTTCGCCCTGAATATGTGCGCCTCGTTGCAGGATGGCTTGGAATGGAAGTAGATACCGTTGCAGCAGCAGTAAAGCGAGTTGCAGGCAAGAGCAATACTCCTCTTCCAGATGTGCCTGCCGCGCAAGTGAATTTAAAAGATCCGCTGCTTATGCTTGAGCGAGAAGTATTGAAGGTAAAGCTGCAAGCACCAGAGCTCATCTCTGGGTGGAGTGATATCGAATCAAATGCCTTTACTGATGAGCCATATGCCGCGCTTCGCGCTCAGATTGACGCAGTATCAGATGCAGATATAACAACGCTTCTTACTCGCACAGAAGATGCATCCCTTCAAGGAATTATCACCGAACTTACCGTTGAGCCGATTCGCAGTGACGGAGAAGTTTCTGAGAGATATGCCTTGGCGCTGACTGCCAGACTTCGCGAAGTTGCTTTAAGCCGCCAGATAGCAGAGGTGAAGTCCACATTGCAGCGGCTAAATCCGGTGGAGGAAGAAGTGAAATACAACGAGATCTTCACAGAACTGATGACCCTTGAGACAAAGAAGCGAGCCCAAAAAGATGTGGCGATGGGTGAGATTTAGCCAAATCTGCTCACCTTGCTAAGATTGCGCTTCCTCACTATTCCCCGGTGAGGGCTTAATAAGTAAATAGTCCCTGATAGCTCAATTGGCAGAGCAGCCGGCTGTTAACCGGCAGGTTCTTGGTTCGAGTCCAAGTCAGGGAGCCACTCATTCTGAGAGTTTGGCTCCCATGTTTTTAAGGTTGATCCGATAAGGTGCGCTTTCTATGAACAAAATACTTGCTACCTGGAAAACGCAATCACTTGGAACAAGAATCCTTCGCTTTTGGCTTGGAGCAACATGGCTCTATGGCGGTTGGCAGAAGGCAACGGACCCAACATTTCTAGATAA
>CAIUAO010000005.1 GCA_903897155.1 uncultured Actinomycetes bacterium
CCATGATGGAACGTTGTTACTGATGGATCTTGATGGTTTTAAATCAGTTAATGACACCCTTGGTCATGGTGTGGGTGATGAACTACTTCAACATATCGCCGTGAGATTTTCCCGCGTTATTCCATCAGATGCACTACTTGCTCGCCTTGGAGGCGATGAATTTGGCGTAATAGTTCATGGAGGTGCTCAAGTGGGTTTAGATATAGCACTTGCATTGCGATCATCACTGAGTTATCCATTTAACATTGGCACATCTAGCATTAGCGTTGATGTGAGTATCGGGCGAGTAATTAATGACGGTGCATCAGATCTCATGCGAAGGGCAGATATTGCGATGTATCAAGCAAAGAATTCAGGTGGCGGTATCACTCTCTGGAAATCTGAAGAACTAATTTAGTTTGGCTTAATTTCTTCTAATCTGGCGAGTGACTCAAGACGCTCGAGTGCGTGATCAACAATTCTCTCTGGATAATCATGTAAATAACCATCTAATACGTTCCAGGGTTCATGGATATCTGGCGCAGATAAATGTGCAAGCTCAGGGACATATTTACGGATGTAATCACCATTTTCATCAAAGCGTTTACCTTGTTCAATTGGGTTAAATACCCGGTAATACGGCGAGGCATCTGTTCCACATCCAGCAGTCCACTGCCATCCATGAGAGTTAGATGCCACATCAAAATCAACTAAATGCTCCATAAAAAAGTCAGCACCGTGTTGCCATTCAATATGAAGATCTTTTACCAAAAATGATGCAACAACCATACGAGTGCGGTTATGCATCCATCCTTCGCGCAAGAGTTGGCGCATTGCGGCGTCTACAAATGGGTAGCCGGTCTTGCCTTCTTTCCAGGCTTCTAGCTTTTTCCCAGGCTTGTCATAACGCATAGTGGCAAAACGTTCTGCGTAGTAATCAGATTCTGTATGTGGGTTGTGGTGGAGAATGTCTGCATAAAACTCTCTCCAAGCAATTTCTTTTTTAAAAGTTTCATGCGCGCTAGTCGCATTAAGTTCAGCAAGAAGTGTGCGGGGGTGAATTTCTCCCCACTTTAAGTGCGCGCTCATTTTGCTGGTGCCATCTATGCCAGCAAGATTTCTTCCAACATCATATGTATCGAGCGCAGTTTTTTTAAAGTACTTCCATCGTTCAAGTGCGGCTTTTTCTCCCGCAGGAGTAATCACTGCGCCCTCTGGTAATTTCCACGTAGGAAAATTGCGGTCACTTTTCATTGGTTCTACCGCTGCAATATTTTTAGGTGTGACAGCAGGCCCTCTCCAACCATGCATGACCCAACCTTTATAGAAAGGCGTGTAAACGCGGTAGTTAGTTCCATCCGGTTTGCGCACTCGCCCTGGCGCAACTGCATATGGACTTCCAGTTCGAATTAATTCAATTCCAGCCTTTTCAACACGGGCATCTCTTGCAACACCATAAGGTTCATATTCCTGAGAAATATGAACTTGCGTTGCGCCATAGCGCTTTTTAAGATCACTCAGCACTTCAACCTGATCGCCCACCATTACATGTAATTTATTTCCAAGTGACTCATCAAGACTGTGAAGTGAGGCAGCTAAATATGCAAGCCTTTTAGTTCCAGTCTGGGAGATCAGTTTCTCATCCAAAATAAATACAGGAACGATCTCATCGCTAGATTCAATTGCTGCAAGAAGAGCAGGGTTATCAGCAAGGCGAAGATCACGGCGAAACCAGAAGATTGCGCGCCTTGTCATGGCACTAGTAAATCAGTAGTTAATCAGTTGTGTAACTGATGGACCGATTCATCCCAGCCTTTAACTTCATTTGGCTTGCGTGGGCCAGGTCCGATGTAACGAGCAGATGGACGGATCAAGCGACCTGTGCGCTTTTGTTCAAGAATATGGGCAGACCACCCGGCAGTGCGAGCAGCTGTAAACATCGAAGTAAAGAGTGGCGCTGGAATTTGCGCAAAATCAAGAACAATCGCTGCCCAAAACTCTACGTTTGTTTCAAGTACGCGCTCTGGATGGCGTTCATGTAATTCAGCGAGCGCAGCTTGCTCCAGTGCGAGGGCAACGTCATAACGAGGCGCGCCCAGTTCTTTTGCAGTACGGCGAAGTGTGCGAGCGCGTGGATCTTCTGCTCGGTATACACGGTGACCAAATCCCATAAGACGCTCACCGCGATCTAAAATTCCTTTGACATATGCCCTTGCATCACCGGACTTCTCAACGCCTTCAATCATGCTCAGCACTCGCGCAGGTGCTCCGCCATGAAGTGGTCCTGACATTGCGCCAATCGCACCTGACATAGAAGCAGCAACATCTGCTCCAGTCGATGCAATAACTCGAGCAGTAAATGTTGACGCGTTCATTCCATGTTCTGCAGCCGATACAAAGTAAGCATCGATTGCGCGCACATGCTTGGGATCAGGCTCTCCGCGCCAACGAATCATCATGCGCTCAACAACAGTATGCGCCTTATCAACTTCAGATTGCGGAACCATAGGCTGCCACGTTCCACGAGCAGACTGAGCTACGTAGGAAAGAACCATGACCGATGCGCGAGCAAGATTGCTACGTGCCTCTTCATCTGAAATATCTAAAAGTGGTTTAAAGCCCCATGCAGGAGCGAGCATTGCAATTGCTGATTGCACATCTACGCGCACATCACCTGAGTGAACAGGAAGCGGGAATGGTTCTGCCGGTGGCAAGCCAGGATTAAATTCATCATCAACGAGAAGGCCCCATACATTTCCAAAAGTAACTCGGCCAACTAAATCTTCAATATCAACACCGCGGTATCGAAGCGCGCTGCCTTCTTTATCGGGCTCTGCAATTGTTGATTCAAATGCAATGACACCCTCAAGACCAGGCTTGAAATCTTCGCTCACGTTCAGATCCTCCATCAGTTGATGTTCTTATTCTCTCTCGCTCTGGGCTCTGCCGCCAAACCCTCACCTGCGCTAGCCCTTTGGCAAAAAGTGACGTTAGATACACCTATGAGCGCAGATCTAACCCCGGAGGCAATCAAGGCCATGCGCCGCTCATATGGTGATGCTGGTCTACATGAAACAGAGTTCGGCACCGATCCCATCGCAGGGTTTAAAAAATGGCTAGCAGATGCTGCAGCTAACCCAGTCGTGGTTGAAGCAAATGCGATGGTCTTATCAACGGCCGATGGAGATCAACCATCATCTCGGACAGTTCTTCTCAAAGATTTCAGCGCGGAAGGATTTTCTTTCTTTACAAACTACAACTCACATAAAGGATATGAATTAAGTTCTAATCCACATGTGAGCCTTCTCTTTCCTTGGTATCCCTTAGAGCGACAAGTGATCGTCAAGGGGCATGCAACAAAAGTTTCTCGGCAAGAAAGTGATGAATACTTTGCAACTCGTCCATGGAGCAGTCGGATCGGTGCATGGGCAAGTGAGCAATCTTCAGATCTTGAATCCCGAGAAGTATTAGAAGAGCGCTATGCCCAGCTCGCACTGAAGTATCCAGAAGGCTCACAAGTGCCAACCCCACCGCATTGGGGCGGCTTTATTGTGGCGCCGGTAACAATTGAATTCTGGCAAGGTCGCTACTCGCGCCTGCATGATCGGATCATCTTTACCCACAGCGATAATGGTTGGTCATTAAGGCGCCTTAACCCTTAATCTTCATCCATGAGCGATATTCAAATCCCAGCAAACCTGAAGCCTAAAGACGGACGATTTGGATGCGGTCCTTCAAAGATCCGCCCAGAAGCTCTGCAAGCACTTCTGGCAAGTAGCCCACTTGTTCTTGGAACATCTCATCGCCAAGCTCCAGTAAAGAATGTTGTCAAAGAAGTTCGAGCAGGTCTTGCATCTTTATTCTCACTACCAGATGGTTATGAAGTAATTATTGGTAACGGCGGATCAACTGCGTTTTGGGATATTGCAACTTTTGGTTTGATTGAAAAGAAATCACAACACCTTGTCTTTGGTGAGTTTTCATCTAAATTTGCTGCTGCCTCAAGTGATGCTCCTTTCTTAGATGAGCCAACAGTCATTAAATCTGAACCTGGCACTCACCCAACATCAAAAGTAGAAGCAGGCGTGGATGCATACGCACTGACACATAATGAAACAAGCACAGGTGTTTCAGCTCCCGTTATTCGCCCTGCTGGAACTGATGGCGCGCTCGTACTCGTTGATGCGACAAGTGCTGCCGGCGGACTAGATGTTGATATCAAGCAATCAGATGTCTATTACTTTGCGCCACAAAAGTCTTTTGCTTCAGATGGCGGCCTATGGATCGCAATCTTTAGCCCTGCAGCAATTGCGCGAGCTGAAAAGATCAAAGCAAGTGGCAGATTTATTCCGGCATTCTTTGATCTTGGTATCGCCATTGAAAACTCCAGGCTTGAGCAGACATATAACACTCCAGCGCTAGCCACATTTGTACTTCTTAATGAGCAAATTAAGTGGATGAATAGCAATGGCGGTTTGAAGTTCTCTGCAGGACGCTCTGCGCAATCTTCAGCGCATCTGTATTCATGGGCAGAAAAAACAAGCTACACAACTCCATTCGTTACTGACCCAGCAATGCGCTCGAAAGTAGTTGGAACAATTAACTTTGATGACTCTATCGATGCGCTCAATGTTGCAAAGATCCTGCGCGCCAATGGCATCGTGGATACAGACCCATATCGCAAGCTAGGTAAGAACCAACTTCGTATTGGAATGTTCCCTGCCGTTGATCCATCAGATGTGCAGGCGCTCACCGCATCGATCGACTATGTAGTCGAGCAATTAGCTAAGTAGCAACGAAGATATGAGCTATAAAGTCAGAAGGCTTGTAACTATTGCTGTGCTTATAGGAGTTTTTGCGCTAATTGTTATTGGAAGTATTAAATAACTTCTTTCGCATAATAAAGTAAACAGCCAGCGTTCCAAAAGTAGTAATGAGACCACAAATTGCAATGCTCTGACGTATTCCTAGCGTGTCAGAGAGCCAGCCAATAAATGGTGAACCCACAGGTGTTGCCCCTAGAAATACCAAGACATAAAAGCCCATAACACGGCCTCGTAATTCTTGTGGCGTTGTTGTCTGGGTATATGTATTTGCAGCGATCATTGTTGTGAGCGCAATAAAGCCAGAGACAGGAAGAAAGAGTGCATAAGAGAAATAGGTAGGCATGCAAGCTTGAATGACAAGTGATATGCCAAAAAGCCCAGCACAGTACATAACAAATAGAGGTTTGCGTTTTTGGTCTAACTTTGTTGCAATGACAGCCGCTAGCAGTGACCCAATTGCTAAAACACTTCCCAGCGCGCCAAATGCACCAGCGCTCTTATGAAAGACCTTGGTGGAAACTAGTGCATTAAATATTTGGAAGTTAAGCCCAAAGGTAGAAGCAAAGAAAACGGTTGTAATGACGGCGATCAGATCTGGTCTGCCTTTGATATAGCGCAAACCTTCGGCAACTTTTCGAGGCTTATTTTCAGCAGCATTTCTATTTAATTTTGTCGGGTTCATGAGGAAAAGTGCCACAATCACGAAGAGAAATGAGCCGGCATTAAATAGAAATGAAGGGCCGGTATTAAAAGCAGAGATAAGTAACCCTGAGATAGCAGGACCAATAAGTCTGCCAATATTGAAATTTGCAGAATTTAAACTCACGGCATTTGCGATATCACTCTTGCCAACTAGTTCAGATGTAAAGGCCTGCCTAACAGGAGTATCAAGTGCACCAAACATTCCCAGCATAAATGCGAGAATAAATACTTCAGTTAAATTCACCCGGTGACTTATTGTGAGCCATCCAAGCACGGCAGCAGTAATTCCTCCCCCTGCATTTGTAACAATTAATAATTTACGTTTATCAAAGCGATCAGCAAGAGAACCCGCATATAAACTAAAGAGCAACATGGGCAAGAACTGAAGTCCCGTCACAATTCCAAGTTCAGACCCGCCTTTATGCAGATCGGTGACAACAAGCCAATCTTGGGCAACGCGCTGAGCCCAGGTACCAGTATTAGAAATGAGATTTGCTGTAAAAAGAAGAGTGAAATTTGGGTATTGAAAGGATCTCAGTGTGGAGAGCTTCTGGGGCTTGTGATTCACTTTTTCACTCACAACCTGATACTACGCAACTAACCACTACTAAGCATTAGAATATGGATATGAAGCAAGCACTACCTGTAGTGATCCTAGGAACATGCGCATGGGCAGTTGCTTTAGTTGTTGAGATTGCAATCAGCGCACATGCAGATGCAATTTGGATATGCGTCGCAGGAGTCGGCCTTGGCCTACTTGGAATTGCTTATATATTGCGCGGTCTTTTTAAAAGCAGAATGAGAAGTTAGTTCTCGTTCTCAACTTGAGAGGCAATACCGCGGAGCACCTTTGCAAGACGCTCTGATTCAGCACTTGATGGGTGGCGTCCATGGCGCAAACCATTTCCAACCTTGTCGAGCATTTTGATGGTGTCTTCAATAATGGTCGCAAGATCATCTGGGTTAATGCGGTTGTTCGCAACAACAGATGCGGGCTCATCAATGATTCGTACTGAGAGTGCTTGTGGTCCACGGCGGCCTTCGGCAACGCCAAATTCAAGTTTTGTTCCAGGCTTAATTGTTGGAACTCCAGTTGGGAGCGCAGAGGCAGCGAGATAAACATCTTCGCCCTCTTCTGATGCGATAAATCCAAAACCCTTTTCAAGGCTGAACCATTTCACGCGGCCTATAGGCATTTTCGCAATCTCCCTTCCTTACTTTTTTTACAATAGTGGATTAGTTTAACCGATGAATGAGCTGGCTCGTTATGCGGGTATTAGGCGCTTATTCGGCCACGATGAGCGCCTCAGAATGAGCGCCGCAGCCGTGATCTACCGAAACTACGCGGGCATCTTCAGGTGAGAGCGCATTGGCACAAACTCCAAAGGCACTTCGCAAAGATCCTGCAATAGGAATAAAGAAACCACATGAATGACATGGCTTAGGAGCATATTGAGCAATCGGTGTGGCAGGTCCTCGGTCTCCAGTATGCCAACGCTTACTCGCTGCATCGAGTCCTTCAATAGAAAGAACACGGGCCCGTCCAAGTCCTAGTTCAAATGCTTCACTCAAATCTAATTCACCATCACTTGGCAGTTCTGCAAAGCCTGGCACTAAACGAACATCATCTGCTGATGTTGGAATGATGTCGCCAACGCCAACATCACCGGGCAAAATACGATCCTTATAAGGAATCCACTCTGGTGCTAATAGTGATTCGGCCCCTGGTAGTAAAACAACATCGCAAATAGTTGCAGGTGCATCAGAATCTACCTTTGCAACCGTTACTGCCCAGCGCCACCCGTGATAACCAGGAAGTGAGCTTTCAAAAAGGTAAGTACAGATGCGCTCATCTTCGGCATCAATAGAAACAAGCTCGCCGACAAACTTCGCATCATGGGAATCTTCCTGTGCTGCCTGACGCGCAAGTTCAAGTGCGTTGAACGGATCTTTTACTGACATGGCTTAATTGTAGAGGTAATAATGCAATGAAAAAGCCCCCGGGATTCCCGAGGGCTTTATGCAATCTACGCGTATTAGAAGTCCATATCTCCGCCACCAGCAGGGGCTGCTGCAGCTGACTTTGGTTCTGGCTTATCTGTAATAACTGCCTCTGTTGTGAGGAAGAGCGCTGCGATAGATGCTGCGTTTTGAAGTGCAGAACGCGTGACCTTTGCTGGATCGATAATTCCAGATTTGATCATGTCCACATATTCACCTGTTGCAGCATTAAGTCCCCAACCTGATTCCAAGTTACGAACCTTCTCAACAACAACTCCGCCTTCAAGGCCAGCGTTAATAGCAATCTGCTTAAGTGGTGCTTCAATTCCGAACTCAACAATGCGAGCGCCAGTTGCTTCATCTCCTGCGAGTGAAAGCTTTGCAAGTGCAATCTTTCCAGCTTGAAG
Organism: uncultured Actinomycetes bacterium; assembly: GCA_903897155.1. GTDB lineage: Bacteria > Actinomycetota > Actinomycetes > Nanopelagicales > Nanopelagicaceae > PALSA-747. Next base: position 7,916 of record CAIUAO010000005.1, read on the forward strand.
AAGAGCAACGCCGCCGCCGGCAACAATTCCTTCTTCTACTGCAGCCTTTGCATTGCGCACTGCATCTTCGATGCGGTGCTTACGCTCTTTAAGTTCAACTTCTGTTGCAGCTCCTGCCTTAATGACAGCAACTCCTCCAGCAAGCTTTGCAAGACGCTCTTGGAGCTTCTCACGATCATAATCAGAATCACTATTCTCGATCTCGGCGCGAATTTGATTGACGCGGCCCTTGATCTGATCTGCATCGCCTGTTCCTTCAACGATTGTTGTGTCTTCTTTCCCAACAACAACCTTGCGAGCTTTTCCAAGTAGATCCATAGTTGCACTCTCAAGCTTGAGACCAACTTCTTCAGAGATCACAGTTGCGCCAGTCAAGATCGCAATATCTTGAAGCATTGCCTTACGGCGATCTCCAAAGCCAGGCGCCTTAACAGCAACAGAGCGGAATGTTCCGCGAATCTTGTTCACTACCAATGTTGCAAGTGCTTCGCCCTCAACATCTTCAGCAAGAATCAGAAGCGGTTTACCTGATTGCATGACCTTCTCAAGGATAGGCACGAGATCTTTAATGTTTGTGATCTTGCCACTTGAGATCAAAATGTAAGCATCCTCAAGGACTGCCTCCATGCGATCTGAATCTGTTGTGAAGTAAGGAGAGATGTAACCCTTATCAAAACGCATACCTTCAGTGAGCTCTAGCTCAAGGCCGAATGTATTGCTCTCTTCAACGGTAATAACGCCTTCTTTGCCAACCTTATCCATCGCTTCAGCGATCATCTCACCGATTGTGGTGTCAGCAGCAGAGATAGATGCAGTAGCTGCAATCTGCTCTTTTGTATCAACGTTCTTAGCCATCTTTGAAAGTTCTGCTGAGATTGCCTCGACTGCCTTTTCAATTCCGCGCTTAAGTGCCATCGGATTTGATCCAGCAGCAACGTTGCGAAGGCCTTCGCGAACAAGTGCTTGAGCCAAGACTGTGGCAGTTGTTGTTCCATCTCCGGCAACATCATCTGTCTTCTTAGCAACTTCTTTTACTAATTCTGCGCCGATTTTTTCCCAAGGATCATCAAGTTCAATCTCTTTGGCGATGGAGACACCATCGTTTGTGATTGTGGGAGCGCCCCACTTCTTCTCCAGAACAACGTTACGACCGCGGGGTCCAAGTGTTACTTTGACAGCGTCAGCGAGGGCGTTCATGCCGCGCTCAAGACCACGACGAGCCTCTTCATTAAAGGCGATCATCTTTGCCATGTTTTACTCCTCATAAATTTCATTAGATAAAAGGCTATTTAGCACTCTGGTACTCCGAGTGACAACGCCAAATCTAGAGCAGGCAGAGCCTCTGGGCAAACCGAAAGAACCCTGCCCACGCGTGAGTAGGGGATAAATCTGCCAAAACTTCTAAGTTGGCTCTCAGAAATACCTAAGTGTCGCCACAGGTCGGCGCCCCATGATCAACCCATGAGAACAAAGACAAGCAAGTTACCTTCGGCTAAACCACAGATCGCTCTACTGGCGATGGCGTTAGCTATTAGCTCTGGAGCTGTTTATGCCCAGGCCCACCGTGGCCAAGTGAGCGTTGGTAGCCCTGTGCAAAGCACTCAAGGTGTAACAGCAGCTTCACACTCATCATTTACACAACCTGCGCAATCAACAAACAAAGTAATCGCAGCCTCTCACTTAACTACGCGTCCCCAGATCGCTGGCGGAGCAAATGGTGAAAATGAGGATGATTAATTCATGGATTTCTTCAGCCACATTGTGACAGTTGCAGTTGCGATTCCTGCAAGTTATTTGGGGCTAGTGTTATTAATTAAAGTTGCTATGCCAAAGATTGCAAAAACCAGCAAGTCCTATAAATACTAAACTCTGGAATTAACCCAGCTTAAAACCCTCTGCTCTTTTTGCCGAGCGAGCATCTCGTAATCTACGAAGACGTTTAATGAGCATTGGCTCTAGTTCATATGCCACTTCGTTATCGATCAGAACACTGAGCAACTGATAATAAGCAGCCGGGGCTAACCCAAAGGTCTCTTTGATTGCAGATTCTTTTGCGCCTGCATGGCGCCACCATTGGCGCTCAAAGGCCAAAATTGATAGCTCTAACTCTGTTAATTCTGACTTACTCATAATAAGGCGATCATAGAAGTAAGGGCTGACAGTCAGCGCATTTAGCCTCTAACTCAGGGAGGGCGTGTTGCTGTGGTAGTCGAAGGATTTTGCTGCGCGAATTAAGTTCCGCGCCATGGTTGGGAAGATAAATCCGTGGAATGGATAAACCAGAGCCCAATAAATATGACCACCCATGCCATGGGGTTGAAATGATGCAGTCTGAATCATGCGGCGCTGCTTCTTGCCATCATGGTCTACTTCGGCAATTTCAAAGCGCAACCATGCTTTACCGGGCAAGATCATCTCTGCAACTAAAGTCAGTACATGCTCGCGCTCTAATAATTCAACTCTCCAAAAATCAAGGGATTCTCCCTGGCGCAAAAAGTCAGGATCACGGCGCCCGCGGCGTAGACCAACCCCACCAATCATGCTGTCCATAAGACCACGTAAATACCAGAGTACATCTGCCCCATACCAACCGTGATCCCCACCAATTTGTTCGATAGCCCGCCACAGTGATTTCAAGCTTGCATCAGTATAGAAAATTCTTTCATCTTTATATTCAGCAGCCCCTGACCATTCAGGATCTCCTTGAGTTTTCTGCCAAGGCGGCATATATAGAGCTGCATCAGACCAACGCGATTCAACGAGGTGTGCTTCAACTTTTTCAAGTGCCAAGGTAAATGCTCTTTCAATAGTTAATAAACCTTCAGCAGGTAGAGGAATAATCTGGTTAACATTTTTCGCTGGATCTGCAATTACTTCGTTGACCAGTGATCCAACTAGTGGTCTGGCAAGTGATGTTGGAACTGGGGTAACAAAGCCAATAAATAAACTTGAAAAAGCAGGGGTGAGAAAAGGTACTTTAATAAAAATACGCTTGCGCAAATGGCTTACCTTGGCAAAAGTTTGAATCATCTCTTCATAAGACAAAACATCTGGGCCTCCAATATCAAAAACACCTTCTACTGGCTTTTGAAATTGGGCAGCTGTTGTGAGGTAGTAGAGCACATCTCGGATAGCAATTGGCTGCGTGCGGTTTCGAACCCATTTAGGTGTGATCATGACGGGAAGTCTGTGAGTCATATGGCGGATCATTTCAAAAGAAGCAGAGCCTGAACCGATGATGACGCCCGCTCTAAATTCAAGAACAGGGACAGTTCCATATGCAAGCCTCTTACCGGTATTTGCTCGTGACTCAAGATGCATGCTTTGTTTCTCATCGTTAGCAATGCCGCCTAGATAAACAATCTGCTTCACATCTGCAACACGTGATGCGTGAGCAAAATTTGCGGCCATGTTCTCTTCTAACTTATCAAAGCGAGTGCCAGCATTAATGGAGTGCAGCAAATAAAATGCCGTGTGCACTCCCATGAGCGCATTTTTTGTTGACTCAAAATCATCAGCATTTCCCTCAAATATCTCCACCATATCGGCCCAAGGTTGAGATAAAACTTTTTTACGATCTCGAACAAATATCCTTACCTTAATATTTTCATTGAGCAGCGCTCGAACTAGCCTGCCCCCAACATATCCAGAGGCGCCTGTCACAAGGACTAGGCGGTCTTTCGGTGCATCGCTCATGGGAGAAACAGTAGACTTTCCCTATAGAAATGACGAGTGGAAAAGGAACTTGACATTGAATTCCGACGGAGCAGTGGGTGCGGTGCCTGTTTATGGGCAAACTGCTGCTGAGCAGGATGAGCTTCTCTCTACATTTGATCGCTGGGTAAAAGAATTTAAGGGAAAGCCTCGCGTAATAATTCTTGGCGGCGGTTTTGGTGGGTTAGCAGCTGCAAAGGCACTTGGCCGTCATGCCGATGTCACTGTCATTGACCGTAATAATTACCAAACTTTCTTACCCCTGCTCTACCAAGTTTCCACAGCGGGTATTGCAGCCGACCATGTCGCCTTCCCTATTCGAGGCGCAGTACGCAAATACGATGCAAAGTTTCGTATGGGCTCGCCTATCTCTGTTGATCATAAGAACAAGACAGTAAAACTTGATAGCTCAGAGTTACTACCGTTTGATTTTCTCATTGTTGCACTTGGCTCAGTTACCGCAGACTTTGGCGTTCCAGGTGTAAACGAATACACCCTAGGCATGAAAACTATCCAAGAGTCAGTACTTATTCGCTCAGAGGTAATGCGCCGCTTTGAAGATCTCTGCCGTTTCCAAGATGACACTCGCTTATCTATTGTTGTTGTTGGTGGTGGTCCAACAGGTGTTGAAATGGCTGGAGCGTTTGCTGAACTTCGCCATGGTCCACTTCGCCATGACAACCAACATGCGGCGAAGCATGTAGATATTTATTTAGTTGAGGCCGGGCCACGACTTCTTCCTATGTTTGCTGAAAAGCTTACAAATAGTGCGAAGAAAGAACTTGAAAAAATGGGCGTAAATGTCCTGCTCAGTACTCAAGTGAAGTCAATTGATCATGGTCAAATTAACTTTGGTGATGGAACAAATATGCGCGCCCATGTCATTGTCTGGGCAGCAGGGGTAAAAGGTGCACCTGCAATCAACCAACTTGGTGTTCAAGTAGAAGCAAATCGTTTAAAGACAGATCCCACTCTTCAAGTTTCTCATTATCCATACATGTTTGCCGTTGGCGATGTTGCAGGAGCAAAAGGTCTGAATGGACGCTTCTTGCCCCAGGTAGCTCCTGTTGCAATGCAGCAAGGGCGCTTTGCAGCTGCGCAGATCTTGCGCCTCATGAAAGGCAAGAAGTTAGTTAACTTTAAATATGTTGATAAAGGCTCCATGGCAACTATTGGTCGCCACAAAGCAATTATCGAAGTAAAGGGCCTGAAGATCAGCGGACCTATTGCTTGGTTTGGCTGGTTGTTCTTGCACCTTTTCTATCTCATGGGTGGTCGCAACAAGATTGCAACGATTGCCGATTGGGCGTGGAATTACTTCACATTTGACCGCGGTAATCGCAACATCATGGATTCCATTTAAAACACCATGGCATATATCGACCTGCGTGGTCATAAAGTATGGAGCGTTGAAGGAGAAGAAAATGGCGCGCCCCTGCTTCTTCTACATGGCGGCTTAAGTTCAACAGAGAGTTTTGATTGGCAAGTAATGCCGGCAGTCGGACATCGTTTTCATGTATATGGTTATGACCGCACAGCTCATGGAAGAACCCCAGTGCGTGAGGGTTATTACCACTTTGATTTCCAGACAGATGAAGCAATTTCATATATCGAAGATGTTATCGGTAGGCCCGCCCACATTATTGGCCATAGCGATGGCGGAATTATTGCTCTCATGGTCGCACTTAAGCGTCCTGATCTTGTGCTTTCTATTATTGCCGGCGGAACTAATTACCACTGGGATTGCAACCTGAATTTCTTTGATGAGCCGATTGTTATTAGTGATGAAGATAAAGCAAAGTTTGCAGAGCGCTCACCAGAGCCTGCATATATGCAAGAGGTCATTATTAAAAAGGCTTATGAAGTCTGGGCAAAAGAGCCGAATATGACCTTGCAAGAGATCAGCACAATCTCCTGTCCTGTCTTAGTTCTCAATGGTGATGATGAGCCTTTTGATAACCATCATGGTGTTGATCTCTATGAGGCGCTGCCTAATGGAAGATTAGCAATCGTTCCTGGCACATCACACGCTGCCTTAAAAGAGAAAAATGAGATTTGCCTAGCAATCATTACTGACTTCTATGATCACCCAGAGATGCGCGGAGAAATGGGCGCCTTCGACGAATTGGCTTAGTGAACCAGCGTTGACATTGTGTCCACAAGATTAAGTAACAAGCTTGGATACACACCTAATAGCAAGGTCATAACTGCGCAGATACCAATTGCGATACGTGTCATGATCGATGGAATAACAACAGAAACTCCATCTGTTGGCGCTTCCTGGAAAAAGAGTGTGAGAACGACGCGTAAATAAAAGAAGAGCGCAATTGCACTGGAGAGCACGCCGACTACGACAATAGCGATATTGCCTGATTGATAGGCAGCGGTAAAGATCGAGAACTTACTTATAAATCCACTCGTCATTGGGACGCCGCCAAAGCTCAATAGAAAAAGCGCCATGGCAACAGATACCAGCGGTGACTTCTTTGCCAGCCCTGCCCACTTAGAAAGATCAGTCACTTCACCCGATGAATCTCGAACCAACGTCACAATTCCAAATGCACCAACTGTGGCAAAGCCATAAGCAACGAGATAAAACATAGATGCAGCTAAGCCTGCTTTGTTAAGCGCAACAACGCCCGCTAACAAGAAGCCTGCGTGGGTAATAGATGAATAGGCAAGTGTGCGCTTGATATCACGCTGTGTCATCGCCGCAATTGATCCAAGAACCATTGTGATGATTGCAATCGTTGTGAGAAATGGCTTCCACGAATATTGCATCAAGAAAAAAGCGCCATAGAAAATACGCAGAAGCGCGCCAAATGCAGCGATCTTTGTACAGGCTGCCATAAACCCTGTTATTGGCGTTGGGGCTCCTTGATAGACATCAGGAGTCCATGAATGGAATGGGACAGCTCCCACTTTAAAGAGCAGACCAATGGTGAGAAAAACCATTCCAATATATAAAAAGACAGGGCTTCCTGCAGAGAAAATATTTGCCGTTCCAACATCGGTCAGCGACAAAGTACCGCTATACCCATAGAGGAATGCGATACCAAAGAGAAAGAATGCAGATGAGTAAGCACCAAGCAGGAAGTACTTCAGCGCAGCTTCTTGGGACATAAGGCGCCTGCGACGTGATAAACCAGTCATGATGTAAAGAGGCAGCGAGAGCACTTCTAGTGCAACAAAGAGGGTGATGAAATCTGATGCGATTGGGAAGAGCATCATTCCTGCAACTGCAAAGAGAGTAAGTGGGAATACTTCAGTAGTTCTACTTCCAGATGAAATAGCTGCTGCTTCTTCTTCTGAACCAGGCAGGGCAGATACTGCTGGGGCAAAGTGATCATTATCTGCGATAAGCAATACCGCAAGGAAAGCTAAAACAAGAATTGTTCCTTGCAAGAAGATGCCAAAGCCATCGGTTGCAACCGATCCCATTGCCGCAGTTGCCGATATATCGTTTCTGATACGAAGCAGCCATGCAAATGAAATAACAAGTGTTCCCAGTGAGAGCGTGATTTGAATTGGACCGCGGCGTTTGCTGCCAAAGAATGCCTCGACAAGAACTCCTAGAAGGGCGCCGCCCAGAACAATAAGAATTGGAGCAAGCTGGGCATAGTTAAGCGTTGGCATCGTAAACATTATTTACCTGCCAATACATGTGGATCTGTCACATTCATCTGCGCCATGACAGATGTCGTAGAAGGATTAATGACATGTAGCGCAGGCTTTGGATAGAAACCAAGGATGACAAGCGCGGCAATAACAGGAGCAATAGCGATCTTCTCCCGAAGATTAAGATCGGTCATAGATTCATTTCCACTCTTCAAAGGTCCGTGCAAGGTGCGCTGTACCAAGATCAATATATAAAGCGCTGCTAAGACAATTCCCAAGGTACCGATAATCGCTGCGACTGGATACCTAGTAAAGGTTCCAAGAAGAACAAGGAATTCACAGACAAAACTTGAGAGGCCTGGCAAAGCAAGTGCTGATAAACCTGAGACAAAGAACAGCCACGCCATCACCGGAGTAATGCGTTGCAAGCCACCAAAATCTTCAATTGCAGCTGACTTGCGGCGAGAAATCATCCAGCCTCCAACAAGGAAGAGCGCTGCCGTTGAGAAGCCGTGGTTGACCATATAGAACGTTGCGCCAGTTAAGCCTTGAGATGTGTAAGCAAAGATGCCTAGGGTAATAAATCCAAAGTGAGAGATCGAAGTAAATGCAATAAGTGAATTTAAATTCTTCTGCCCAATAGCAAGAAACGCGCCATATATAACTGAGATTACCGAAAGAACAATGATGTATGGAGCAAAGGTCTTTGTTGCATCTGGAAAAAGCGTCAGACAAAAACGGATCATTCCGTATGTGCCGACTTTATCTAGAACACCTAGAAGCAAGATAGATGTACCTGGTGTTGCAGCCTTTGCTGCTCCAGGAAGCCATGTATGAAATGGCCAGAGTGGAGCTTTAATAGCAAAAGCAATAAAGAATCCTAAGAAGAGCCAATTTTGAGTTGCGTGATCAATTGTCAGGTGAGATAACGCAGTAACATCAAATGAACCAATGGCTTGCTCTGCAGAGATGATGTAGATGCCAATAACAGCAGCGAGCATGAGTAGTCCACCAAAGAGACTGTAGAGCAAGAACTTCAGAGCAGCCGCAGCACGCTCACCCGTTCCAAAGCCACCAATAAGGAAATACACCGGAACTAACATCGCTTCAAAGATCACATAGAACAAGAAGACATCTGTCGCCGCAAAGACACCGATCATGAAGGTCTCTAGAACCAAGATCAACATATAGAAGGTCTTCACACTCCAGCGTCCACCTTCAGATTCATTCCAACCACCAAGAACCACGATGGGCACAAGAACAGTAGTTAAAAGAATCAGTACCAGCGCTAAACCATCAATGCCCAGAGCGTAATTAATATGAAAACTAGATACCCATGGATGAGATGTCACATAGGCAAAACCGGACGCTGGCGACTTATATTTCAGAGCCATCACAAAGGAGAGCAGCATGGTGATGATAGATATGCCCAGCGCAACAATCTTGATCTGATGTGTATTTGTCTTTGGCATAAATGCCAATGCCACAACACCAAGAAGTGGGAAGAGTGTGACAAAGGAGAGAATGTTCATGCTCCGATCACCCACACTGCAATAACAGTAATTACTAGACCTGCAAGCATGAGAAGTGCGTAACTACGTACAAATCCATTTTGAACTTTGCGTAGCACATCTGATGTTGCGGCTAAGAAATTACCAACAAACCTCACGAAACCATCAATTACGCGATCATCAGTTTTTACTAAACCGGCAGTCAATAGAGTTCCTGGCTCAACAAACACCTTGTCATTAAGTAGATCTTGGTAGAGATCCTTACGTGCTGCCTTTGTGAAGATTGAGACATCCTCTGGAGCAAGATCACTGACACTGCGATATTTGGTAATCGCAAAGAACGCTCCAAGTACAACAACACCGAGAGCTAAGAGTGAAACTGTGAGCGCAGGCATAAGTGGCTTTCCTTCTTCCATGCTCTGTGAATTCACAACAGGCTGCAACCAATGAACAAGTGCGCTTCCGTAACTGAGCAAGAATCCAGATGCTACTGAGCCAACAGCAAGCAGAATCATAGGAAGAGTCATAAGTAGTGGACTCTCATGAGGATGAGATCCTGCCTTCCACCTCTTTGCACCAATAAATGTCATCACCATGAGGCGAGTCATATAGAAAGCGGTAATTGCTGCGCCAAGGAGTGCTGCCCCGCCTAACAAAATTCCTTTTATTCCACCAGCATTAAATGCGGTCTCAATAATCTTGTCTTTTGAGTAGAAGCCTGCAAATGGAGGAACACCTAATATCGCTAAGTAACCTAACCCAAATGTCACTGCAGTAATCGGCATGAGCTTTGCTAAGCCGCCGTACTTACGCATATTCACTTCATCATCCATGCCGTGCATGACAGATCCTGCTCCAAGGAACATTCCTGCCTTAAAGAAACCATGGGTAAGTAGGTGCAAGATTGCAAAGGCGTAACCCACAGGACCAAGTCCTGTTGCAAGAATCATGTAACCAATTTGGGACATCGTAGATGCTGCGAGTGCCTTTTTAATATCATCTTTTGCCGTACCAATAATCGCACCAAAGAGCAGTGTGATCGCTCCAACAATGACAACGAGCAAACGCGCAGTGGATGAGGCATCGAAGATAAAGTTTGAACGGCTAATCAAATAAACACCAGCGGTCACCATTGTTGCGGCGTGGATCAAAGCTGAAACAGGTGTTGGACCTGCCATCGCATCGCCAAGCCATGATTGCAATGGGAACTGAGCAGACTTACCGCACGCAGCAAGTAAGAGCATTGCGCCAATGCCGGCCAGGGCAGCACTTGATGCACCATGTGCACCAGCTTTTACACCAGCAAATGAAACAGTTCCAAATTGTGCAAAACAGATCATGATCGCAAGAGATAAGCCCAGATCGCCCACACGGTTTGCTACAAATGCTTTCTTAGAGGCAACTGCGTAGGTTGGATTGTGATTCCAGAAACCAATAAGTAGGTATGAAGCTAAGCCCACACCTTCCCATCCAACATAAAGATTCAAATATGAATCACCTAAAACTAAGAGCAACATCGCTGCAATGAAGAGGTTTAGGAAGGCAAAAAAGCGTCTGCGATCTTTATCATGAGACATATAAGCGATCGAATAAATATGAATGAGGGTTCCAACGCCTGTAATAAGAAGGACAAAGCAAATAGAGAGTTGATCAAGAAGAAGGGCTGCATCGACTTTTAGCGTCCCTACAGAGATCCAATCAAAGAGCTTTTGAGTAACTGCTCTAGATCCACTTGGCTGGCTATGCATCTTCATGAACTCATACACGCCAATAACAAAGGTTGATGCGGTGATGAGCGTGGCAAGAATATGCCCCCACTTATCCGCAATTCTTCCTAGAAGCAGTAAAAGCGCAGATGAAAATAGCGGAAGCGCTATGAGATATACCAAGAGAGATGATGTGCGCATTAGTTCTTCAGCAAACTAGCATCATCGACAGATGCTGATCGACGTGAGCGATAAATTGTCACGATAATGGCAAGACCCACGACTACTTCACAAGCTGCGACTACCATAGTGAAAAATGATGCAACCTGACCTTCTAAATTGCCTGCAACGCGTGAAAAAGTTACAAGTGCAAGGTTTGCCGCGTTGAGCATCAACTCAATACACATAAAAATAACAATTGCATTGCGGCGAACAAGGACACCGGTAGCACCAATGGTGAAGAGGATGACTGATAGATAGAGGTAATTTGAAATATCCATTTAATCCTCCACCTCTTCTGTGTGTTCAAGTGCAAATGGAGTAGGTGAAATAACATCCCCTCGTGCTTTGAGTGTCGCTGAAATAGATGTGGGCGCTGGTGATCCATCTGGTAAAAGTGCAGGAACATCAACAGCATTGTGCTTGGCAAAAACGCCAGAGCCAGGAAGTCCTGCAGCATCAGCAAGTGATTTCCCACGAAAGCGTGCAATTGAAAGATCTCGTTGTTTATTTCTCGCTGCAGGCTTGGTGCTGTGCGCTAGAACCATCGCGCCAAGTGCCGCAGTAATAAGTAGGGCTGAAACTACTTCAAAGGCCCAGACATATTGAGTGAAGAGCTGAGCTGCAAGACTTTGAACATTTCCTGTTTGATTCACAAGCTTTAATCCCGCAGCTGGTTGATTCACACTCGCACGAGCAACAAGTGAAAGCAGTAGTCCCCCAAGGCCAAGGCCTGCAAGGATCGAAGCAGCACGCTGGCCCTTAATATTTTCAACGAGAGCTTCAGATGCATCCACGCCCACTAACATCAAAATAAATAAGAAGAGCATCATGACGGCGCCTGTATAGACAACTATCTGAACAATTCCAAGGAAGAGTGCATCTTGAGCAATATAGAAAATAGCGAGGGTGACCATTACCCACGCAAGCAAAAGCGCTGAGTGAACTGCTTTTTTCATAAATAACATTCCAAGTGCAGCAATCACTGCCACAGGTGCTAATACCCAGAACTGAACTGCTTCAGGCGTCGCTGTCTGTCCAAATGCAAGTGATTGATGGAGCATTATTTATCAGCCTCTTGTGAAGGATGAGATCCAGTAATTTGGCCTTTGTAGTAATCAATATGAGTTGTTCCTGGATACATAGCGTGTGGTGCCTCGATCATTCCTTGACGAAGCGGAGCTAAGAGATCATCCTTTTCAAAAATTAACTTTTCCCGTGAATCATCAGCTAATTCATATTCATTTGTCATTGTCAGGGCGCGAGTCGGACAAGCTTCGATACATAGTCCACAGAAAATACAACGAAGATAATTAATCTGATACACCTGACCATAACGCTCACCTGGTGAGAAGCGTTCCTCCTCAGTGTTGTCAGCGCCCTCTACATAAATAGCATCAGCTGGGCATGCCCATGCACAAAGCTCACACCCGATACATTTTTCTAAACCATCTTCATAACGATTGAGTTGATGGCGACCGTGAAAACGCTCTGCTGTTGGCTCTTTCACATCAGGATATTGAACTGTGTTGACCTTCTTAAACATGGTTACAAAAGTCACCCAGAAACCGAGTAATTGTTTAGCAAAGCTACTTGGACGCTCAGTCATTAATCTCACTCCTCTGCACATATGTAA
>CAIUAO010000006.1 GCA_903897155.1 uncultured Actinomycetes bacterium
ACACCTATCTGAGCAATACGTTAAGCCCTAACCCCCATGAGGTGTTCAAGTGCAAGTTGATTGAGTTTTTCATAACCCATACCGCGAGCGCCTGCTGATTCAACATCAAATGAAGGATCTGCAAGATCCTTCCATGTCTCACCCTTAGCAAGAGTAGGCACTTCAAGTTCTGGAATACGAGATTCTTTCATCGCATCAATCACTCGTGGATCATTGCGGTAAGCAATCGCGCGCTCCTTAAGAAGAAGATATGTACGCATATTTGATGTTGCTGATTGCCATACGCCTGCATCATCTTCTGTGCGGGCTGGCTTGTAGTCAAAGTGCTTTGGACCTGAGTACTTGTAGTGCTCGAGGAGATCAACAAGGAAGAATGCTGACTTCACGTCGCCATGGCCAAAGACAAGGTCTTGGTCAAACTTTGGACCGTGTTGACCATTGAGATCAATGTGGAAGAGCTTTCCTTGCCATAACGCTTGGGCAATACCGTGAACGAAGTTGAGGTTAGACATCTGTTCGTGACCTACCTCAGGGTTTAAGCCCACCATCTCTGGGTGATCAAGAGTGTTAATAAATGCCATTGCGTGGCCAATAGTTGGCAAGAAGATATCGCCACGTGGCTCATTTGGCTTTGGCTCAATAGCAAACTTCATCTTGTAACCCTTATCGATCACATACTGTGAGAGAAGGTTAAATGCCTCGCGCATACGCTCATGAGAAACATAAGCATCCTTTGCTGCATCTGATTCAGAACCTTCGCGCCCTCCCCAGCAGACATAAGTCTCTGCGCCCATTTCGGCAGCTAAATCTAAATTACGAATTACTTTACGTAGCGCGTAACGACGAATATCACGATCATTCGATGTGAACGCGCCATCTTTGAAAACAGGGTGTGAGAACAAGTTCGTTGTCATCATCGGCACCTTCATGCCGGTCTCTTCAAGTGTCTTCTTAAAGCGCTGAATGATCTGCGCGCGGTCTGAATCATTGCTTCCAAATGGAATGAGATCATCATCATGGAAAGTCACGCCATATGCACCACGCTTGGCGAGTTCGTTTACTGAGCGCACAGGATCAAGAGCGCCTCGGGTTGCATCACCGAATGGGTCACGGGCCTGCCAGCCAACTGTCCATAGGCCAAATGTGAACTTATCTGCAGGTGTTGGGGTTACAGGCATGGGGTCAGGCTCACTTTCATGGAAGACCGGGGTAACCGGTGAGTTTGTGTGTGTGCCTAACCTACCTCTACCCTTACGGCTTATCTACCCGGCTTTAAACATAAGCAGGGCAGCACTCCAGCGGGAGTGGTGAAATGGCAGACACGCAAGTCTTAGGAACTTGTGTCTTCGGACGTGCGGGTTCAAGTCCCGCCTCCCGCACCAGGTATTACCTGTAATTCTTCACCCTTACATTTTTCTCAAGAGCGCGAGAGGATAAGAACATGGCTGAGAAGAACTTCCTATCATGGGTTGGTTATAAGAACGAAGATAACCAAGCATCAAACAAAGGTGGCACTGCCGCTGCTCCTACTGCAAGTGCGATGGATCGTATCCGCGAGCTTGAATCACAACTTGCTGATATGCGATCACGCCGCGACATCACAGGTTTAACACGCGAAGAGTTTGAAATCCTTGCCAGCGAAACGGCAATGACTTTAATTAAGACTGCTCAAAGCCGCGAAGCACGCGCAGTTGCAATTGCTGAAAAAACGGTTGCCGATGCAACGCGCGCTGCAAAGCAAGCAATTGAATCTGCTGAAATGAAAGCAAAGCAAGTTCTCTCTGCTGCTGAAGGCCGCGGACGTAAATATCTTCAAGCTGCTCAGGATGAAGCCGCTGAAATCACAGGTACTGCAATGGCTGAAGCAGAGAGCCTCGTTGAAGCAAGAGAGCGTGAGGCAGCAGCACTTGCAAGTAGCGCAAGACGTGAAGCCGAGCGTTTA
>CAIUAO010000007.1 GCA_903897155.1 uncultured Actinomycetes bacterium
GCCGCAGATATCACCGCCATCTGCATTATCTCTTCTCCTGAAGGAATAGCTGCACTTGAAACAGAATTCAATGATCAAAAGGCACTCACCATAGTTACCGCTGCCTTAGATGAAAAGCTCAACGAAAAAGGTGATATCGTCCCTGGTTTAGGGGATGCCGGAGATCGTTTATATGGCGTTGTGTAATGGCCTCTAATAGTCCTGGATATGCAATAACAATCCGTGTTGATGGTCCGCCATCAGCACAACCTGTTGCAGAAATTACCGCAGCAATAACTTCTGCTGGTGCGAGCATCACAGCCCTTGACGTTGTTGAGTCACAGATTGATCGGGTTGTCATTGACGTTTCATGCGACGCACTTGATAGTGATCATGCTGAGAGGATCACAGATGCAATTTCTGCTAATCCAAATCTAACTGTTCGCAAAGTAAGTGATCGGACATTCCTTCTTCATCTTGGTGGAAAAATCGAAGTGCACTCAAAGGTTCCACTTAAAACCCGAGATGATCTCTCACGCGCTTACACACCAGGAGTTGCCAGAATCTCTCAAGCGATTGCAAAAGATCCTGAAGATGCGCGCAGACTTACTATCAAGCGCAACACGGTTGCTGTTGTCACAGATGGCTCTGCTGTTTTAGGACTTGGAAATCTTGGGCCTGCTGCTGCTCTTCCTGTCATGGAAGGAAAGGCAGCTCTCTTTAAGAGGTTTGCCGATGTCGATGCCTGGCCAGTTTGTTTAGATACTCAAGATGTTGATGAAATCGTGCGCACCGTGCAGATCATCGCTCCAGTTTACGGAGGAATTAACCTAGAAGATATTTCGGCTCCTCGTTGTTTTGAAATTGAAAGGCGACTGCGCGAACTGCTTGATATCCCTGTTTTCCATGATGACCAACATGGAACAGCAATTGTTGTTTTAGCGGCGCTTCAAAACTCACTGAAGTTTGTCAAGAAAGACTTAAGTAAAGTCAAAATTGTTATGAGTGGAGCTGGCGCAGCAGGAACTGCTGTGGCAAATCTTTTGAAGGTAAGTGGAGCAAAAGATATTTATACCTTCGATAAAGATGGCCCTGTAAGCCCATCTAGCTTCACAGGAACAATAGGTGACGCACTCAAGGGTGCTGATGTCTTTATCGGAGTAAGTGCGCCAAATGTATTAACTGAAAGCGACGTTGCTTCAATGGCAAAGGGTTCGATTGTTTTTGCTCTGGCTAACCCAGATCCTGAAATTGATCCTGTTATTGCCCGCAAATACGCAGCTGTCGTTGCAACGGGGCGAAGTGACCAACCCAACCAGATCAATAATGTGTTGGCCTTCCCAGGAATCTTCCGTGGATTACTTGATGGACATATTCATAAAATTACTGATGCCATGTTGGTTGCTGCCGCGAATGCGATTGCAAGTTGCGTGAGCAGTGATCAGCTCAACGCCAACTTCATTATTCCCTCAGTCTTTGACCCACACGTTGTCACAATGGTCGCAGAAGCGGTGCGTAGCACTGCTAAGTAGCCTCGGGCGATAGACTTGCGCCCGTGACCAAACGAACTGACCTCAAGATGTTTGATGGTCGTGACATTTTTTATTACGACACAAAGCAAGTTACACGATCTGCTGTTGATAAAAGAGCGCATGAAGATCGTCCTGAAGTAGGAGACCTGCGTTTAGATCCACTTACTAATGAATGGATCACAGTTGCCCACGATCGCCAAAAGCGAGTCTTCTTGCCACCCAAGGAACTTTGCCCACTCTGCCCAACATCTAATGGCCGTGAAACAGAAGTTGCTGATAAAGATTTTGAAGTAGTTGTCTTTGAAAATCGCTCTCCTTCATTTGCAAAGCCAAAAGATGGATGGAAGCTTGCCGCTTTAGATGGTGTTAACACACAAACTCCAGAAGCTGCAGGACGAGCTGAAGTTATTGTATTTAGTGATAAACATGAAGGAAGTTTTGGAACACTCTCTCTTGAGCAAATGCGTACAGTGATGGATGCATGGATTGATCGCACAAAAGAAATTTCAATGCTCCCCTATGTGGAACAAGTATTCCCATTTGAAAATAGAGGCGAAGAAGTTGGTGTGACTCTCAACCACCCGCATGGACAAATTTATGCTTATCCATTTATTACACCTCGAACCGAACAGATGTTGCGAGTAGCACAAGCCCACTTTGAAAAAAATAAGCGTCCTTTACTTACCGATGTCATTGCTCGTGAAGTAAAAGACAAAGTACGCGTCATCACCGAAAATGATCACTGGATTGCTTATGTTCCTTTTGCTGCGCGTTATTCATTTGAAATACATATTGCGCCAAAGAAATTTGTCCCTGACCTTGCGGAGTTAAGTAATGAGGCAGCAGATGCTTTCCCAGCAATTGCCAAAGAAGTCTTGCAACGCCTAGATGGTGTCTTTAATATTCAAATGGCATATATAGCAGCGTGGCATCAAGCACCTGTTCGCACGGGAAGAGATGTCCTAGGTTTGCATTTACAAATTACAAGTGTGCGCCGCCAACCAGGAAAACTTAAATATTTGGCAGGATCAGAATCTTCCATGGGTGCTTACATCATGGATCTCAAGCCAGAGCAGAGCGCTGAACAGCTACGAAATGTTCGCCTCTAGCCACTGCTCTTCAAGTTCTGCATGCTCGGCTTTTAATGAATCTAGTTCATTGGTAAGCGTCGCAAGTTTTTCATAATCATTGCCTGTCTGTGTTAATTCCGCTTCAATCTCACTTATTCTTGCAACTCTTCGCTCTAGTTGCTTTTCAATGCGAGCTAACTCTTTTTTGGCAGCTTTTTGTTCAAGAATCGTGGCAACTTTTTTGATTTCTGCCTTCGGCTTATTTATCTGACTTCCTCTGCGAAGCTCAAGATATTCCTCAATCCCCCTAGGAAGATCCCGTAATGACTTATCGCCTGTTAAACCAACAAAGGTGTCACATACCCGTTCAAGGAAGTAGCGATCGTGGGAAATAACAAGCAATGTTCCACCGAAGGAATCTAATAAGTCTTCAAGGGCGGTGAGGGTTTCAACGTCAAAATCATTTGTTGGCTCATCAAGGAGTAAGACATTTGGGCTATCCATGAGTAGTCGCGTGAGTTGAAGTCTGCGGCGTTCCCCGCCAGATAGATCACCCACTGGAGTCCACTGTTGGTCTTTGTTAAACCCAAGTCGCTCGCAGAGCTGACTTGCAGATAATTCTTTTCCGTTACCAAGCTCAACACGCATCGCTACTTTTTCTACTGCCTCAAGTACTCGCCACTTAGGATCTAACTCTTCAAGATGCTGAGACAAGAACGCAGGCTTAACGGTAACTCCAGTTACTAGTTTGCCTGCACCTAACTTATGTTCTCCTGTTAGCGCTCTTATGAGCGTTGTCTTACCGGCCCCATTAACTCCAACAATTCCAATTCTGTCCCCTGGACCAATATTCCAATAGATTGAATCAAGTAGTTCTAACTCTCCTGCGCTTATCGATGCCTGATGAAGTTCATAGACGGTATTGCCTAAACGGTTAGCCGCGAAGTTAAGCAGCTCTGCTTCATTGCGAGGTGGTGGTTCGTTAGCAATAAGTGTGTTTGCTGCTTCAATACGAAACTTTGGTTTAGCAGTTCTTGCAGGTGCACCCCTTCGAAGCCATGCAAGTTCTTTACGAATAAGCATGTTTCTCTTGCCATCTTCAACACTAGATTGGCGTGAACGTTCAGCTTTTGAAAGAACAAAGGCTGAATAACCGCCTTCGTAAGATAAAACTTTTCCATCTACTACTTCCCAAATTTGATCCGAAATCTCATCTAGGAACCACCGATCATGGGTGATCACAACGACAGATAAGTTATTTCGCGAGCGCAGATGGCTAGCAAGCCATGCAACACCCTCAACATCTAAGTGGTTTGTTGGTTCATCTAAAAGTATGAGCTCTAAATCATCTACAAGTAGCTTTGCAAGATTTACTCTGCGCCGCTCACCACCGGAAAGGGAATGGAAATCACGATCGAGTAAGTCATCGCTATGGCCTCCAAATAAGCCAGCAAGTACCTCACGGATCCTGCTATTACTCGCCCATTGATGGACAGGAATATCACCGAGAACAACTTCGCGAACCGTTGCGCCCATCGCAGCTGTGTCGGTTTGGCTCAATATTCCAATGCGGACAGCATTTGATTTCGCTACGCGCCCCTCATCTGGTTCAAGAGTGGAAGCCATGATCTTAAGGAGCGTGCTCTTTCCGCCGCCATTTCTTCCAACAATGCCAATCCGCTCGCCCTCATTAACGCCAAGTGAGACGTTATCGAGTAGCGGGCGGATATCGAAGGCTTTAGATACCGACTCTAAGTTGAGTAGGTTCATTAATTATTCGATGGCGCAGACCCTAAAGTTACGGTGTAAACCTTTGTGCTGCCATCAGGCAACTTACATGTGACTGTTATCGCTGAACCAGGCGCATAGGAACGAATCTTTACAATTGCAGTTTGAGCATCTGGTGTACGAGTGCCGCTGATGTTTGTCACGATTGCGCCCACTGGTATTCCTGCGTTAGATGCTGCCCCGCCCGCTGTGACGAGTGAAATCTTTGCTCCCACACCTGTGTAGGAAGTATCAAAAGACACCCCAAGCAGTGGTCTTGTAGAAGTATGTCCAGGGCTAGTAATGATTTCATTAATTGTGCGCTGTGCTTCATTAATAGGGATCGCAAAGCCAAGTCCAATAGATCCCGAAGTTGATTGACCGCCCAGTGAAGCAATGGCTGAATCAATGCCAACCATATTGCCTTGTGAATCAGTGAGTGGACCACCGGAGTTACCCGGATTGATTGGTGCATCTGTTTGAATTGCATCAACATATGACTGTGTAGATGCGCTACTGCTCTGTGTGGTTACAGGGCGGTTCAGTGAAGAGACAATTCCAGAGGTCACAGTTCCGTTTAAGCCAAGCGGGGACCCAAATGCAATTACAGGATCGCCAATTGAAAGAGTGCTTGAATCACCAATGGGGATAACCGGAAGGTTTCCGGTATTTACACGCAAGACGGCAAGATCATATGAAATATCGCGCCCAACAAGAGTTGCTGGGATAATTGTTCCATCATTGAGAGTGACAGTTAACGAATAGCTGTTACCAACAACTGTCGCAGCATCAATTACGTGATTATTTGTCACGATATATGAGCCTGACGAGTCTGACTTAACAATTGACCCTGACCCTGTATCCCCGCTTCCATCGGCTGCTTTCACATTAACTGTTACAACAGACGGTTGAACTTTTTGAACTGTGAATTTAATAGTTGAGCCAGTGCCAAGTGTTACCGCTGAGCGACCTTTTGGACATGCACTTGCAGTTGATGCAAAAAGTGCGCCTGTCTTGTTATCGACACATGCATTCACGACATTTCCAGACAAGCTCACGGCTGCTGTAGCAACGCCTCCTGCTAGAACTGCCCCACCAATAAAACCGATAGCAACCTTTGAAATCGTATTTAAATCTTTCAATCTACGCATTGCGTGATGAACCTTTCTAAGTTATCAACAGTCTCCGTCGAGCAATCAAAGCCCGTAATGCCTAAAGAATAACCTGTGCGGGCTAAGAATTTCCTGAGAGCTCCATGTGCCGAACAGAGGGGAAAGCATAGATGCCTAGGACCACAATCAAAGTAATCAATGAGAAAAGCTCTAATGCTCTAGTGATTCCCATGTTTGCGGCAAGTGGCGCTGCGATCGCCAAACCAACAGGGCGCAGCATCATTGTTCCAAGAGCGTCATAGGCAGAAACTCTTGAAAGTGACTCTCGTGGGATGGTCCGCTGAAAGCATGTGCTCCAAATAGTTGACCATAAATCCAGAGTAATTCCCCAGAAAAAAGCAGCAACCATAATTATTACAAGGGAAGCTGGTCTGGCAAGTAGGAAAAGATATATGGGGCAAGTAAAAGTAATGAGCACAAGGAAGCGCATCGGTTTCTTGATTTTTATTTTCATTCCAATAAGCGAGCCCACCAGATATCCAATAGTTTCACAAGAAATCACACCTGCCCAGGATTTTGCACCATGAAATGATTTAAGTGCGATGACAGGTCCCAAGACGCTATCTCCTGCTGACCATGCCATGACTAGAAGTGAAAACCCAAAAACAGTCACAACAATCCAAGGATAGGAGATAAATACTTTCCACCCGTGCCGTAAATCTTGGAACATTGAGTTTTCAGTAACCACCCCGCGCGGGGTTAATTTATATAAACCAATCACCATGCTTCCAGCAAAGATAAATGTGAATGCATCAATTCCAAGCGCCCAGGTGCTCCCATATACACTCACAATAAATCCGCCTACAGCAGTCCCAACAATTGTTGAGAAATTAGATAGGAATTGATTAATCGCATTTCCTTGTTGAAGATTTTCCTCCGGCAAAAGTGCTGGAAGCATCCCGGTCATGGATGGCCAGAAGATTCCCCACATAATTCCAAAACTTATATTTGAAAACAGAAGAGCTGCTAAAGGAACATTGCCTGTATGGAAGTAGTAGACCTGCACGAGCAAACAAGTGCCGGCGATGATGTCTGATGCCCCGCACATAAATACTCGGCCATATTTATCTGCAAGAACTCCACCAAAGGGAAGGACGCAGAGCAGAGCCACTGTGGTGGAACCTAATACAAGACCAAGTTCACTTGCGCTTCCGTTTTTAAGGTGCAAGATTCCAAAAGCAAGAGCGATAGGACCCATTCCATTCCCAAAGCTTGAAATGAAACGAGCAAGGTAAAAGCGCTTTACATGGCGATGAGCCAAGGTTTGTTTCAGACTCATTATTTTGAAGTAGTTTCAATTCTCTTAAGTACTTCATGAATCTCTCTTGAAATTTTATGAAGTTCAGAAATTTCTTTACGGTTTTGTTCTCTAGATTCTTTTGCTAATTCAAACTCACCTAAGCTCGCAGTATGTGTTTCATTGATCTTTTGCTCAACTGCAGCCGATGAAACATTTTGGCCAACCATGATGATTGATAACAGAACTAACTGTAGAAATGTCTGCGCTACCCAGGCAACGATAATAATCAGATCCCCAGTCTTAAGGGCTGCAGGCAGAGAGATAAGTGCGATCAAAGCAAATGCGTAGGCGCACCACATAGTAGACACACCTGATGTGATCTTTGCCGCTAATTTTGTATTGAAGTTATTGATCTTTTGTAACATGCCTTAAGTTTACTTAAGTGTGAGGGTTTCACCGTGAACATACTTATGAGTTGGTCCACCTTTTAATACATGCACGCCTGCAACCCCATGGACAGTAAACGTTGAATCTACATAACTCGTTTCTGGGTCTAAACCGCAGACCGCAGCAGTGCCCTCGTCAACACCAATAACCCAGATTCCTTCGGGTGCCCGAAGCATGTGTGAAGCAGCGGCATCTGGAATCCAACCAAAAAACTTGTTGTAATGAGGAATCGTTCGAACTGTCGGCAAAATATTTAAACCAGGCGATCCTTCTTCCTTCATCTTACGAAAGTTTGGAATATCACCTGCCATCACCATTGCACCTGCACTACATCCGGCAAGTGATGAACCACTTCGCCAGTTTCTCTCAATAGCTTCCCAAACAGGAGTATTAATCAGTGATGCTGCTAAATAATGTGGGTCACCCCCTGAAAAATAAATCAGGCCTGCATCTTCAATCAGTTCTGCGATCTCTTTGTTCATTGCATCATCACGGTTAAATACCGGAAGGAATACTTGTTCTGCCCCAATCCGATCAGCTTGTTCCTTGCCAAGTGTTTGCCAATATTCAAGGCGGGTTTTAGTTTCACGCCCTGCAGCTAGCGGCAATTGAATAAATGTATTTTTCTTTCCACGCTCTATGCCTTTTCTCAGCAGAGATGCTTCAAGATCTTGCATCACAGGCAAATACTCACCTGAACCGACTAATGCAAGGGCGCCAACGTGCTCCATGCCATCACTCTAGTCTGTAAGATTCACCGCATGCGAGGACGGAAAACTATTGCGATCATTTCCGTAGCAATGACCTTCCTTTCACTCTCCTTTTATCTCTTTGCTAAAGGGGCGGGCAGCGCGATACCACGCTCAAGTGTCCTTAATGGGGCAAAGAAATCAGTACACGGTGATACAAATATTCTTTTGCTCGGCTTAGATTCACGGCGTGATAACAACGGTAATAATCTGCCACGCAAACTTCTAGATACGATGCACGTTGGCTCAAGTAGCGCCATCGGTGGATACAACACCAACACAATGATTTTAATTCATATCCCAGCAGATGGTTCACATGCTGTTGCTATTTCTATTCCTCGTGATGACTATGTCGATGTCGCAGGCTATGGTCCACAAAAGATTAAAGAAGCATATGGGCTTGCTAAGTACAGCTCTGAAATTAAACTTCTTAAAGCAGGTGTGCAAAATCCAGAACGTGAGAAGCAAAGTAGAGATGTTGGCCGGGCACTAACTATTGCAACTATCGGAACCTTGCTTGATGTTCCAATTGATCACTTTGCAGAGGTAAACCTCGTTGGTTTCTATGATCTTGCAAACGCTATTGGTGGAGTACAAGTCTGTCTGAATCACGCTGTAAATGATGCCAAGTACTCCGGCGCAATTCTTCCAGCAGGACTCCAAACTATTACAGGTACTCAAGCACTTGCTTTCGTTCGTCAGCGCCACGGATTGCCAAATGGCGACCTGGATCGAACACATAGACAACAAGCATTTATCACCGGTGTTATCACTAAGTTTCGCACGCAAGGTTTATTTGGTGATCTAGGAAAACTCAAGGGTTTGCTAGGTGTGGCACAAAAGGATGTAGTCATCGATAGCGGCTGGGATGTACTTGGGTTCTTGCCACAGGCAAAAGCACTTACCGGTGGACACATTACTTTCCATACATTGCCTATCGAGGGCTATGCCATGCGCAATAGCCAATCAGTAAATTTGATCGATATTCCTACTGTTCAAAAATTTACACATGATCTTTTCTACCCAGCTCCAAAATCTACTGCGTCCCCAAGTCCAAGCCCCTCATCAACTAAGAGTGCCACCGCGAAACCATTTAACTTTGCTCATTTAGCAAATGGAGATGCAGTAAATGGCGCAGGAATACCGTGTGTTAACTAATGTTTTATAGCCTATTAGCTCTCGTGGTCTGGCCACCAACTGCGCATATTGTGAAGATCGCAACTCCAATGATTGGAACAGTACTGCTTTGAATGGCGACGAAGAATCCTCCACCCATTCCACCGATAACTTCCCACGGTTTTAATCTACGCGTGCGCAAGGCTTTCCAAATATTTACTAGCC
>CAIUAO010000008.1 GCA_903897155.1 uncultured Actinomycetes bacterium
CAGGTGGACGTGGCATACCTGTTCCACTATTTGCGCTACCAAA
The DNA here is from genome assembly GCA_903897155.1 of uncultured Actinomycetes bacterium. Classification (GTDB taxonomy): domain Bacteria; phylum Actinomycetota; class Actinomycetes; order Nanopelagicales; family Nanopelagicaceae; genus PALSA-747. The sequence continues at coordinate 44 of CAIUAO010000008.1, forward strand.
TGGATTATTGCCAGCACGTGGTGGGCGTGGCATAGGGTTACTTGTTCCAAATGGATTGTTACCAGGAGATGCTGGACGCGCAGTTGCAGCTGGTGGTGTTGATGAATCTAAATCTTCTGTTGGAGCTTTTGGTGTTATATGTGGCGTAGGGGCAGTTGCTCCTGCACTAATTCCTAGTTGGTTACGTGTGCTCTCATCGAGTTGAGCAATTGCAGCATCAATCTCTTCTTGGGTTGGTTCAGCCTTTTTGGCAGCAGTTTTCTTTGCTGCGGCCTTCTTTGCTGTCTTGGGAGCAGCTTCTACCGGCTTCATATCCGGGAACTTCTCCATCAGTTTGCGCACTACGGGCGCTTCGACAGTTGAGGATGCTGAACGAACAAACTCGCCTACTTCTTGTAACTTAGCGAGAAGCTCTTTACTTTCCAGCCCTAATTCTTTTGCTAATTCGTATACGCGGACCTTTGCCACAGTAGCCTTTCCGTTTCCGGCTCCTGCGGTTTTCGCTGAAGCCTAAATAAATGCCTTACTCATGAGCGGACGGTGCTCATGATTGTGTGTGTGCCTTCATTTATGACTCCTTTAGAAACTCAGTGACTTTCACTGAGGAACTGCTCTAACTTTTCAGTACTTAAATCTTTTTCGGACTTAAATGCCCGACTAAAAGATCTGCGCTGCACTGCCACATCAAAACATCTGCGATGTAACCAGGCGCCTCGCCCATCTAACTTTCGATCTGGATCAGGGATTACCTGACCATCAATCTCCACAAGATGAAGTAGTTCTGTCCAGTTTTCACGGTTCCGGCATGCGATGCAACTCCTTATCGGAATTGACCGGGGTGCTGGGACCATTAGGTAGAACCTTACTCGCTTGGCTCCTCTAAGTCATCTGAGGAAATACTTGGCTTCAAAATACGCTCAACAGGATTGTCAGGATGTATATCAATACGCCAACCAGTCAGCCTGGCGGCGAGTCTGGCGTTCTGCCCGTCCTTACCAATGGCAAGTGAGAGCTGAAAATCAGGAACAATAACTTTTGCTGATCTAGTTTCAAGATCAACAACTTCAACACTTGTCACACGTGCTGGCGCTAGTGCATTGCCAACATAAATTGCTGGATCTTCTGAATAATCAACTATGTCAATCTTTTCCCCATGCAGTTCATCCATCACTGCTTTTGCGCGCGCTCCCATTGGTCCAATAAGTGCTCCTTTTGGACTGACTCCTGCGCGATGACTTCTTACTGATACTTTTGAACGATGTCCTGGTTCACGAGAGACACCGATAATTTCCACAATTCGGTCTTTGAGTTCTGGAACTTCTAATGTAAAAAGGCTTTTCACAAACATCGGGTGAGTTCTAGAGAGTGTAATCTCGGGTCCCTTTTCACCTTGTTTCACATCAACAACAAATGCCTTAATACGGTCACCGTGCTTATATATTTCAGTAGGTACTTGTTCATGTGCAGGCACTTTGCCCTCAGTTCGACCTAAATCCACATAAATAATTGTTGAATCTCGCCCCTGCAATACGACGCCTGAAATAATATCCCCAACATTTGCTGAAAACTCTCCAACAATGTCAGCATCATTTGCCGCTCGCATCTTTTCTTTTAATACTTTACGGACGATGGACTTAATAGATCTATCAAATCCTTCAGGCTCATCGGTAACTGTTTCGGTATATATCCCTTCCTCGTTAAAGAGTGGGACATGGATAAGAATTTCACCATTTGTTCGATTCAAAACTGCGCGACCTTGTGGCTTTGCCTCGGGCAAAAGTAAATAATTTTCTGTCACAGAATTCTCAATTGAACTAATGAGTTTTTCAAGTGGGATCTGTTTTTCAACAGTAAGGGCAAGAAGTGCATCAATATCTACACTCATTTTTTATCACCTTTAATTGATTTAAATTCGATTTCGATCATTGCACTTTTAATATCATCTAAAGAAATTTCTTTCTCGTCAATCATAATTACATCTCCAGCAAGATCGCCTATGCGACCCTTTACCTCTTTGCCATCATGTAGAACAAGGTTCACAAGTCGCCCGTGGTTTTTCTTCCAATGGCGAAGCTGTGTGAGAGGTCGATCTATTCCAGGTGAAGTGACTTCTAAAGTAAATGGTTGATCTCCCAGCGCCGGGAGAGTTTCAAGTAGGTCAGAAATTTCGCGGGTAACAGCAGTTACTTGATCAAGATTTAAATGTGTATCACTATCCACGATGACGGTAAGTATTCTTGATTTTCCGTCTGGGGTAATTGTAACTTCTTCTAAATAGTTTCCAGAAGCAGCGACGATAGGGGCAATGACTGCAGATATCTCGTCAATGACGCTCATGTCAGGCTCACTTCTCTATTTAGTTGTAGATCCAATCATAACTCAATTTTGCAATGAGTAAGACAACAACAATCAAAAAGACTTTACGGACCAGAGGCGATCCCCCGCGAAGTGCTAAACGTGAACCGATGAGTGCTCCCCCCACGTTAGCGATTGCTAAGGCAAGTCCCAGCTTCCACCAGATATGCCCGGAGATTTGAAAGGTAATAATTGCGGCAAAATTTGTAGCGATATTTACCAGCTTCGCTGTTGCTGATGCCTTCAAAAACTCGTAGCCAACAAGTATTACCAAGATAAAAACAAGGAAGGTACCTGTTCCTGGGCCAAAGAGCCCATCATAAAAACCAATGAGCAAACCGGAGAGAAAAACAATAACAAGCCTATGGTTGTGAGCAAATCGGAGGTTCTCATTTAAGCCAAGAGTCGGCTTCCTCCATGTATAAAGCCCCACGAGTATGAGCAAAACAAGAATGAGTGGATGAAAGACAGATGTTGGAAAATGAGCAGCTAGGTGAGCTCCAAGGACGGATCCGATAAATGCGGGAACCGCCATTACGGTAGTGATCTTCAAATCAGGTCGGACTTTTTTAAAGTAAGAAATCCCAGCAGAAGATGTACCAAATATCGAAGGAATTTTATTAGTACCAAGAATGAGCGGGATTGGCTTATCTGAAATACCCAGCAATAGTGCAGGAAGTTGAACTAACCCACCACCACCTGCCACTGCATCTACAAAACCTGCAAAACCTGCTGCAATAAATAAGAATAGAAAGTTTGCTACAGACATAACTACTTGCGCACTGCTGCGAAGATTTCCTCAGCTGCGTTATTAGCGCTCAACTCACTCTTATCTCCTGATTTACGAACTCTAAATTCAACCTTGCCATCGGCAAGTGACTTACCAACAATGACGATAAAGGGAATCCCGATGAGCTCGGCATCTTTAAACTTCACCCCAGGACTTGCATCCCTGCGGTCATCAAAGAGAACTCGAAGCCCTTTGGTTTCTAGATCTTTGCCAAGCTTGTCCGCAAAGTTATAAAGCTCATCTTCTTTTCCAGCAGCAACTAAGTGAATATCTGCAGGTGCTATTTCTTGTGGCCAGTTCAGACCAATCTCATCATGAGTCTGTTCGGCAATCGCCGCTACTGCGCGTGAAACACCAATTCCATAAGAACCCATCGTGACAACTTGCGACTTACCGTTCTGATCAAGAACGCTTAAACCTAAGGCTTCTGCGTATTTGCGGCCAAGTTGGAAGATATGACCGATCTCAATTGCGCGGTCAATAACAACTGGAGTTGAACACTCAGGACAAGCGTCTCCAGCCTTTACTTCTGCTGCCTCTACAAAGCCGTCTACAGAAAAATCTCTTCCATGTGTAACAAAGCGAATGTGCTTATCTTTTGCATTAGCACCGGTAATCCAGTGGCTACCAATAACAACTCTTGGGTCTGCATAAACTTTAAGACCGAGCTTCTTTGCATCCTGTGGACCTACATAACCTTTAACTAGCCCTGGGAAATTCTGGAAATCTTCATCTTCAAATAGTCTGACATCTTTTGCCCCTGGCAAATTAGCGCCAACACGCTTGAGATCAACTTCTCTATCTCCTGGGACAAGGATTGCTGTAGCAACATCATCAACCATGACTAGTACGTTCTTCAAAGTCGCAGAAGCACTTACTGATTCACCAAACTTCTTGTTATATAGATCTACGAGTGAATCGATGGTCGGAGTATTAGGTGAATCAAAGATTTCCATCGCAGCTGGGGCTGATCCTGTATAGGGCTGAGTGGCAGTGACCATTGCTTCAACGTTTGCAGCAAATCCACACTTATTGCAAAGCACATATGTATCTTCACCGGTTGGGCATGGTGCCAAAAATTCTTCAGATTTAGAGCCACCCATCGCACCTGACATTGCAGAAACAATATTGAAGTTTAGATGCAGACGATTGAAAGTCTTGACATATGCATCACGATGCTTTTGGTAGGAAACTTCAAGACCTGCATCATCTAAATCAAAGGAGTAGGAATCCTTCATGACAAACTCACGGCCCCTGATGATTCCACTACGTGGGCGTGGTTCATCACGAAACTTAGTTTGGATTTGATAAATACTCAGTGGCAGATCTTTATATGAAGAAAATTCACCCTTCACCATCAAGGTAAACATCTCTTCATGTGTTGGGCCAAGTAAATAGTCATTGCCTTTACGGTCTTTTAGGCGAAATAGATCTGGGCCATATTCACTCCAGCGATTAGTTGCCTCATATGGCTCGCGTGGAAGCAATGATGGGAAGTGGACTTCTTGAAATCCGGCAGCATCCATCTCTTCACGAACAACGCGTTCAATATTTCTAAATGTTATATAGCCAAGTGGTAACCATGAATAGACGCCAGCAGCTACTCGGCGAACATAGCCAGCACGAACAAGAAGACGGTGGCTTGCCACTTCAGCATCAGCTGGATCATCGCGCAAAGTACGCAGAAGCAAGGTCGACATTCGAAGCATGAGTGAACCTTACCGAAGGTAGTGCTAATTAATTAACAGAAACGGATGGTTCCCCTGATGCGGCGCCTGCCGCAGCCATTTCATCGGCCAAACGATTAGCCTCTGCGATCAAAGTTGCAACGATTTCTGACTCTGGGACTGTTTTAACTACTTCACCCTTTACGAAAATCTGACCCTTGCCATTGCCTGATGCAACACCAAGATCTGCTTCACGAGCTTCACCGGGACCATTCACAACACAACCCATTACTGCAACACGTAATGGAACTGTCATTCCTTGTAAGCCAGCTTGTACTTTTTCGGCAAGTGAATACACATCTACTTGCGCTCTTCCACATGATGGACAAGAAACAATTTCAAGTTTGCGCTGGCGCAGATTCAATGATTCAAGGATAGAAATTCCTACCTTTACCTCCTCAACGGGAGGAGCAGAAAGTGAAACACGAATTGTGTCGCCGATCCCCTCTGCAAGAAGAATTGCAAAAGCAGTTGCAGATTTAATTGTTCCTTGGAAAATGGGACCTGCTTCTGTTACGCCAAGGTGTAACGGGTAGTCACACTTTGCAGCAAGGATTCTGTAGGCATTTACCATTGTTACTGGATCATGGTGCTTAACTGAAATTTTAATATCTGAAAACCCATGCTCTTCGAAAAGTGATGCTTCCCAGAGTGCGGATTCTGCAAGTGCTTCAGGAGTTGCCTTTCCATATTTAGCTAGTAACCGAGGATCAAGTGAACCTGCGTTGACGCCAATACGAATTGGAATTCCGGCGGCTCCTGCCGCTTTTGCAACTTCTTTTACCTTGTCATCAAATTGCTTGATATTGCCTGGGTTAACGCGGACCGCAGCGCACCCTGCATCAATTGCTGCAAAAATATATTTAGGCTGAAAATGAATATCTGCAATAACAGGAATCTGTGACTTCTTAGCGATCGCAGGAAGTGCATCAGCATCATCTTGGCTTGGGACTGCAACACGAACTATCTGACAACCAGAGGCCGTGAGCTCTGCAATCTGTTGCAGCGTTGCGTTCACATCAGAGGTCAATGTTGTACACATTGATTGGACACTCACTGGAGCCCCGCCACCCACCAAAACACTTCCTACTTTGAGTTGTTTACTCTTTCGGCGTGGAGATAGCACTGGAGGTGGTGCACTTGGAATTCCCAGATCAACCATGTCCCTATTCTGCCCTAATTTATAAATTGAAGTGAACTGGATTGAATATGTCGGCTGCAAGGAGCATTAATGAGAGGGCAGCGAGCACGATGAAGACGACAACAGTCAGCGGCATTAAGACTTCTAAATCGATTGGCTCAGGAGCACTCTTGCCTCTGCGCTTGGCAATCCACCTACGGATTCCATCAATAACTGCAACAGCCATATGCCCACCATCTAGCGGCAATAATGGCAAGAGATTAAAGATTCCAACAAATATATTGAGGCTTGCAATAATCAACAAGAAGGTTGCAAGCTTCTCGTTGAATTTAAGTGAATTATTGTTTGCAGTCTGAGCAGATGCTTGTGCAACACCGACAACTCCCACTAGACCATTGGGATCTCGCTTTGCTCCCATAAATGTCTGGCGAAATAGCGCAGGAACTTTTCCAGGAAGTGAGAAAAGTGATGTAACGCTTGTCTTGAATAATTGTCCACCAAGGTGGCCAGTATCGGCTAGTGAACGACCAAGTGGTTCACGAATGAGACCTAAATCGCTAATGATGCCAACCATTCCGATCGTCTTAGCGCCTACCGAAACAGATTGCGGAGTGACATTAATAGTTTGCTCTGAACCGCCCCGTGAGATAATGAAAGTGAGCTCTTTGCCTGGAGAGTTATGAATGACTAGTACATCCTTACTCCAGTCAGTTACTTGCTTTCCATTAATTGAAATAATTCGATCCCCAGCAAGAAATCCTGCTGCCTTCGCTGGTGATGGCACCGACGGGTTGCAAGCGGTCTTAGTTGTTGTTACGCATGGAAGCACAGTGTTGATTTGCGGAATTACTGAAGTCACGCCAACGCCGAAGAAAATAACGAAGATCAAAATAAAGCCAAGCACAAAGTGCGTGAAGGAACCTGCTCCTAATACAACAAGTCTCTTTGGGACAGAGGCACGAACAAATGCCCGTGGAGCATCTGCCTCAGATAACTCCTCTTGCGTCGACATCCCAACTATTCGGCAATAACCACCTGCCGGAATCGCTTTCACACCAAATTCAGTTTCACCACGTGTAAATGACCAGATCTTTGCACCAAATCCTAGAAAGAATTCGGTCACTTTCATGCCATATTTTTTAGCAGTCAAGAAATGGCCAAGTTCATGGAGCATTACTGAGAGGAGCAGTGCAACAACAAAAGCCAAAACGCCAAGTACTTGCAACATTATTTACTACTTCCTTTAATGAATTCTCGGGCTACCTGGCGAGCATCCTCTTCCACAGCACTGACATCGGATATGTCACGAATAACAGAGCTTGCGCTACTAGAAAGTTTGGCTGCACTTTTTGCCACAATATCAATAATAGAGGTAAATGGAATCTGATTTTTCATAAAAGCTTCAACTGCTACTTCATTTGCTGCATTAAATACTGCCGGCATCCCCCCACCGCTCTCACCACATTCACGGGCAAGTGCGATAGATGGAAATCTGACTTCATCAATTGGCTCAAATGTCCAAGCGTGTGATGTAGTCCAGTCGATTGGCGCAGCCACGTGGGAAATACGCTCTGCTCCAGCAAGTGCATATGCAATAGGGCTCTTCATATTTGGTGGGCTTACTTGCGCAATACTTGCTCCATCAATGTACTCAACCATCGAATGCACAACAGACTGTGGGTGAATAACAGCATGTATTTGAGAGTACGCAAGTCCGAAGAGATGATGCGCCTCAATAATTTCAAGTCCCTTGTTTACAAGTGTTGCTGAATTAATTGTGACTACAGGTCCCATTGACCACGTTGGATGGGTGAGCGCCTCTACAAGGGTCACACTTGCAAGATCATCACGATCTCTAAATGCCCCTCCACTTGCAGTTATGACAGCCTGTTTAATCTCACTCTGTTTTCCTGCTAAAAAGCACTGATAAAGAGCGCTGTGCTCAGAGTCCACAGGAATAATTCGATCATTTCCGTGTGCCATGACTAAATCACCACCAGCAACAAGTGATTCCTTATTTGCTAACGCAACTTTATTTCCCGCGGCTAACGCAGCTAACGTTGGACCTAAACCGATTGAGCCAGTGATTGCATTAAGCACGATGTCACACGGGATCGCCGCTATTTCAGTTGATGCATTGAGCCCATCTATCACCTGGATATCACCAGCTTCTTTACGGACGGCGTCACCATTGTCTTTAACGCCGATAACCTCAACTGAAAATTTACGGGCTTGTTCCAAGAGTAGTTGCACATTAGCGCCACCTGCACTTATCGCAACTACGCGAAATTTATCTGGGTGTGCTGCTATTACCTCAAGAGCCTGAATACCGATTGAGCCAGTAGAACCCAAGATAACTACTTGGCGCACAGAACTCATGGCACTATCTTCTCGTATTTTTATTGTTTCTGCTCCGCTGCGGCCAACTGTCCGCACGCGCCATCAATCTCACGCCCACGCGTGTCACGCACGGTTACAGGAACACCATATCCTTCCAAAATCTTCACAAACTCAGCTTCATCTGCTGGCCTTGATGCCGTCCACTTTGAACCTGGAGTCGGATTCAGAGGAATCAAATTCACATGAGCATTACGATTTTTAAGCATCCTTCCGAGTAAATCAGAACGCCATGCTTGGTCGTTAATGTCGCGAATAAGTGCATACTCAATGGAATATCTGCGCCCTGTTTTATTCGCATAATTATCTGCAGCTTGTAATACTTCTTTCACTTTCCACCTAGAGTTAATAGGAACAAGTGAATCACGTAGTTCATCATCAGGTGTGTGAAGTGAAACAGCTAAAGTAACTGGAATATCTTCCTTCATAAGTTTTTCAATTCCGTTTACTAAACCAACTGTTGAAACAGTTACTGATCGGGCTCCAATACCTAAGCCATCAGGTTGCGGGGCAGTGATATTTCGAACAGAGCGGATCACGGCGTTGTAGTTGGCAAGTGGCTCACCCATTCCCATAAAGACAACGTTAGAAAGACGTGTTGGCCCACCGGGAAGTTCACCTTCGGCGCAAGCACGCGCAGCGGCAACTACTTGAGCAGTAATTTCACCAGCGGTGAGATTTCTCGTCAATCCTGCTTGACCAGTTGCACAAAACGGGCAATTCATTCCACACCCTGCTTGAGATGAGATACACACTGTTGTTCTATCGCTATATCTCATAAGAACGCTCTCAACTAGAACACCGTCATGCAAGCGCCATAAATCTTTACGAGTTGTGCCACCATCACATTCAATAGAACGCACAAGAGTTATGAGTTTTGGCGTAAATTTCTCTGCCATAAGTGAGCGCATCTCTTTTGGAATATCACTCCAACTCTCTGTGTCATCGTTGTAGTGAGTAAAGAAGTGAGTCGCCACCTGATTGGCACGAAATGCAGGAATCCCAAGCTCAACAGCAAGCGCCTTGCGCCCTTCAGGGTCAAGGTCTGCAAAATGACGCGGTGGTTTTACTTTTTGCGTAGGCTCATCAAAAACTAGTTTGAGTGGATCATTTTCGCTCATGTCCGCTCCTATAACTTGTAATGTTTAATTAATTCAAAAACAAACCAGACAGCTGGTGCTGTAAAGAGTAGCGAATCGACCCGATCTAAAATTCCACCATGTCCTGGCAATATTGATCCCATGTCTTTAATTTGAAGATCACGCTTCACCGCTGACTCAATAAGATCCCCGCATGTAGCGGTGATAACTCCCATGACACCAATCATTGCTCCCAGCCACCAGCTATCATTTAAGACGAAATAGAAGACAAGTGATGCACCGATGGTCGTTGCCACAAGAGCGCCTATCAAACCTTCCCAAGTCTTTTTAGGTGAAATATGGGGGGCGAGTGGGTGCTTTCCAAAGAGCAACCCTGAGAGATATGCAAATGTGTCATTACAACTCACAAGAACAACAAGTGTGAAGATTTTGCCAATAGGGTTTGTATCTTTCGCCAGCAAAAGTATGAATCCTGCTAAAAAAGGAATATAAAAAATTGCAAATACTGCCGCGGTTGATCGTTTAACAAAATCCTTTGGACTAATGATCAAAATAGAAACCATCACATTAGGAATCGCAAATGCAGTAGCAACTGCTAAACCGCTGATTTTGCCCCACCATGCTGCTGCGAGTAGACCAGTATTTGCAATGAGAAGAATTGATAATGGGATCTGGATTCCACCCCGCGAATAAGCTCGCACGATCTCTCTATTAGCCAGAAGCATTGCAATCCACACAAATGCCATAAAAATATTGGTATTTATTTTTAGAGCACCGAAAACAACTCCCAGGATAGAAAGTGAGACCAAAATAGATGGAAGTAGCTTTCGACCAGCCTTCTGATTGATCGATTCGTTCAGTGAATGCAAATCATCCATGGGAATAACTCTTAGGGCTAAACCTCTAAAAGTTCACTCTCCTTGTGCTTGAGAAGTTCATCAATTTTGGCAACATGATCAGAAGTATATTTTTCTAATTCCTTCTCAGAACGTGTTAGATCATCCTTGCCCACATCACCGTCTTTTTCTAACTTCTCCATTGCTTCTTTTGCTGTACGACGAATATTACGAATAGCTACTCGTGAATCTTCAGCTTTTGTGCGCGCAACCTTAATGAAATCTTTACGACGCTCTTCGGTCAATTGTGGGAAATTAACTCGAATTACGCCACTGTCGTTCGCTGGATTAACACCAAGATCTGACTCACGGATCGCTTTCTCAACAGAAGCTATTGCTCCTTTATCAAATGGTGAAATTAAAGCCATACGTGCTTCAGGTACTTGCACTGTGGCAAGTTGAGCAAGAGGCGTATATGTTCCGTAGTACTCGACCATAATCTTTGCAAACATCGCTGGGTGAGCTCGGCCAGTTCTGATCGCACCAAAATCTTCTTTTGCAACCTCTACAGCCTTTGTCATTTTCTCATTTGCATCTGCAAGAGTTGAATTTAGATCTGCCATTTTAAATCCTCATCTACCTTAGGAAACTAACGTTCCGATTGAATCACCGCGTACCGCACGGGCGATATTTCCTTTGTTCTTCAAGTCAAAGACGACTATCGGAAGATGATTTTCCCGGCATAGGCTAAATGCTGCTGCATCTGCAACTGCAAGTGATTTCGCAAGAACATCATCAAAACTAACGGTGTCATACTTTTTAGCAGAAGGATTCTTACGTGGATCTGAATCATAAACACCATCAACGCCACTCTTGGCAAGCAAAAGTGCTTCTGAACCAATTTCAAGTGCACGCTGGGCAGCAACTGTGTCAGTTGTGAAAAATGGCATACCTGCACCTGCGCCAAAAATTACTACGCGGCCCTTTTCTAAGTGTCGAATTGAACGACGTGGAATATATGGCTCAGCAACTTGACCCATCGCAATCGCAGTCTGAACGCGTGTTTCAATTCCTTCTTTTTCGAGAAAATCTTGAAGTGCCAAACAGTTCATTACTGTTCCAAGCATTCCCATATAGTCAGCGCGAGCGCGATCCATGCCACGTTGCTGTAACTCTGCGCCACGGAAATAGTTACCTCCGCCGACAACAATTGCTACCTGCACGCCACTGCGTACTACATCTGCAATTTGCCCAGCAATATCGTGAACTACATCAGGATCAACACCAATGCCTTTTTCTCCACCAAATACTTCGCCAGAAAGTTTAAGGAGCACTCTCTTATAACCTTTGCGGGCCATAGCGAGTGCTCCTTATCTCTAATTATTTAACGATTAACGCTGTGCTGAGGTTACTGTCCAACTCGGAAACGGTGAAATGCCGACACGGCAGTTTTTGCCTCATCGAGCACCTGTTGTACGGTCTTCTTGGCATCCTTAGCGAAAGCCTGCTCGAGCAAGCTGACTTCCTTCACAAAACCGGTGATTCGTCCTTCAACGATCTTTGCAATCGCAGCATCTGGCTTACCCTCATTGCGGGCAGTCTCTTCTGCAATATGACGCTCACTTGCGATCGCATCAGCAGGAATAGCCTCACGATTTACATACTGAGGAGCAAACGCAGCGATGTGCTGAGCAATATCTTTACCTGCCTCTGGAGCAGGAGCACTCATCTGCACGAGCACACCAACTTGTGGTGGCAAATCTGGGTTTGTGCGGTGCAGATAAAGCGCAACCGGTGAACCATCAAGAACTGCAACGCGGCGAAGTTCAATCTTCTCCCCCAGTGTTGCATTTCCTTCATCGATACGTGCCTGAACAGTTAGACCAGATGGCAATGTGGACTCAAGGAACTTAGCAAGATCTGCAATCTTGGCTTGTGCCAAATGATTGAGGAGCTCATCTGCAAGCTCTTGGAACCGATCACCCTTTGCTACGAAATCTGTCTCGCAGTTAAGTTCGAGCATAACTCCAAGGTTGCCCTCTGCTTTTGCAATTACTAGGCCATTTGAAGTTGTGCGACCTTCACGCTTGGTGACGCCCTTTAAACCCTTGACGCGAATAATGTCGATCGCCTTTTGGAAATCGCCATCTGCTTCATCAAGTGCCTTCTTGCAATCGAGCATTCCTGCTGCGGTTGCTTCACGAAGGCGTTTTACATCATCAGCTGTGTAAGCCACGAATTATTCTCCCTTTGGTTCAGTTACATCTGCTGCAGGTGCAGTGATTAATTCCTTCTCCCAATCAGCCATTGGCTCATCAGTAGCGGCCGCAGGTGCGACCTTGTCAGCAACTGCAGCTGCTGCTGCAGAACGAGCTGCAAGACCTGCAACAGCAGCATCTGCAATCACGCGAGTAAGCAAACCGATTGAACGGATTGCATCATCATTGCCTGGAATCTTGTAATCAACTTCATCTGGATCACAGTTCGTATCAAGGATCGCCACAACTGGAATACCGAGCTTGTGCGCTTCGGCAACAGCAAGGTGCTCTTTCTTTGTGTCCACAACCCAGACTGCACTTGGCAGCTTGGTCATATTACGAATACCTTGCAAGTTCTTAGTGAGCTTCTCGCGTTCACGGCGGAGTACCAAGAGTTCTTTTTTGGTCAAAACTTGGTCATTCTTAGACTCGAGTTGTTCGAGTTCTTTCAAACGTTGAATACGCTTGTAAACAGTTGGGAAGTTAGTAAGCATTCCGCCAAGCCAGCGCTCGGTGACATAAGGCATGCCAACACGTGCTGATTGTTCAATGATTGGCTGGTGTGCTTGCTTCTTTGTTCCAACGAAAAGGATATGTCCGCCCTTTGCGACGGTGTCCTTAATAAAGTCATAAGCTGAATCGATCAAAGCTAGTGACTGTTGGATATCGATAATGTAGATACCGTTGCGCTCAGCAAAAATGTAGCGCTTCATCTTTGGATTCCAACGACGAGTCTGGTGTCCAAAATGGACTCCGCTGTCGAGGAGTTCTCGCATTGTTACAACCGCCATGGCGGCACTCTCCTTCATTGCATGCAGTAGCACATGCACTCGGTTGTCGATCTAACAATTTGCTAGATCCCTAGCGTCTGGGCACCGACTTATTTATATAAATAAGACCGAAATGGTTACTGCTTATTGATCTAGCGAACTAGTTCACAAACAGTTAGACGCGTGAAGTCAGATCTGCGGTAAAGCTGATCTGCTGAGGTAAATCTTAACTGAGGTTTGAGGGTGCAAAATCCACGGGTTAAGCGCGAGGATGCGCATCTTTATATGCCTTTTGAAGGCGTTCTGGGGATACGTGGGTATAAATCTGGGTTGTAGCCAGTGAAGAGTGACCCAAGATTTCTTGAACGGTTCGAAGGTCTGCTCCGCCTTCAAGTAGGTGAGTTGCCGCAGTATGGCGAAGCCCATGTGGACCCATGTGAGAGCCAATTGCGCTCATGGCTTCATATACAGCCCCGCGCACTGTGCGTTGATCAATTCTCTTACCGCGTGAGCCAAGAAAAACTGCTGACTCAGACTTATCTGTAACTAAATGTGGGCGGGCACTTTTCACATAGTTTTCAAGGGCTCTCATGGCTGGTATTCCGAGTGGAACAACTCGCTCTTTATTTCCCTTACCTAATACCTGCAAAGTATTTCGCTCTTGATCGATAGAGCGAATATCTAGCCCACATAACTCAGATACACGGATTCCACTTGCATACAAAACCTCTACCATCGCAAGATCTCGAATATTAATTGGCGTTGGATCTTCATCCATACGTACTTGCATACTTTCAATAACTTTTTGAGTATCAGCAATATCTAATACCTCAGGGAGGGTTCGATGTGGTTTGGGAATAGCAAGCTGCGCGCCCAAATCACTTGAAATCCAACCCTGACTTGCGGCCCAATATGTGAAAGCGCGGATAGAGACAATTCGCCTTGCCATAGTTGCCCGTGATGCGCCAGTACTCTGCAAATTTGCAAGCCACGAACGGATATGTGTGAGTTCTAACTTTGAAAATTCAGTTATTCCAAGTAGGTCCATGTGTTTGAGAAATGAATCAAGATCGCTGACATAACCTTTTATTGAGTTATCAGCAAGATTTCTGACTAACGCCAAATGCTCTTCATATTTAGCAATTAATTCAGCAGTCATATCAGTTTTCTGGCTTGCGTCCTTGACGTAGCAGACCGTAAGTAACCGCATCTTCTAGCGCCATGGCAGATGCTGCAATAACGTTCTCATGAACACCGATAGTGCTCCACGATCCATCGCCATCACTTGTTTCAACAAGTACCCGTGTGATTGCTCCGGTACCAAGACGACCTTCTAATATGCGAACTTTGTAATCGGTCAGTTCTAACTTCTCCAGCTCCGGGTAGAACTTCTTAAGACCAGAGCGAAGCGCAGTATCAATCGCATTAACTGGGCCATTACCGCTTCCCGTTGCCACGATCGTTTCACCGTTAGCTTTGATCGTCACCGTTGCATGTGAAGTAACCGCGCCATCAACATCGCCATCAACAGTCGTCTTCCAGTCTTGAATGATGAAAAATTCTGCTTTTTTCCCAGCAATTTCTTCACGCAAAATCAATTCAAAAGAAGCATCTGCTGCTTCAAAAGTGAAGCCTCTAGATTCCATCTCTTTCACCCGCTCAACAACGCGGACAACAACTTCCTTATCACCGCCAATATCAATGCCGAGTTCTTTTGACTTCAGTTCAATAGAGGCCCGCCCTGCCATTTCAGATACGAGCATGCGCATATCATTTCCGACGCTACTTGGATCTTCATGCTGATACATAGCGGGATCAACCTTGATAGCACTTGCATGTAAGCCGGCTTTATGAGCGAATGCTGAAACACCAACATATGGTTGTCGAGCACTTGGAGCCACATTTGTTACTTCAGCAACAGCATGTGAAATTCTAAATGACTCTTGAAGCGCACCTTCTGGCAGCACTTTCTTGCCCATTTTCAATTCAAGGTCAGCGATGATGGTGACTAGATCAGCATTTCCTGTGCGCTCACCGTAACCATTAAGAGTTCCTTGCACATGTGTAACTCCAGCGCTTACAGCAGCTAGAGAGTTAGCAACTGCGCATCCTGTGTCATTGTGGCAATGAATTCCAAGGCGTGCTGATGTTTCACCTAATACTTTGTGAACAATGTCCGATAGCTCGTCAGGCAACATCCCACCGTTTGTATCACAGAGCGCAACGACATCTGCTCCTGCTTCAACAGCAGTGCGAACTACTTCAAGAGCGTATGCTGAATTAGAGCGGAATCCATCAAAGAAGTGCTCAGCATCAAGAAAGACTCTCTGTCCCCCATCGCGCAAGAATTTGATTGAGCTACGGATCATCTCTAAGTTCTCATCAAGATTTGTTTTCAGTGCAAGATCAACATGGCGGTCATGGCTTTTAGCAACCAAAGTAACTGCTGCTGCGCGTGAATCTGCTAGTGCTCGAAGTAGCGGGTCATCTGCTGCGGCAACACCAGGCCTACGAGTAGCACCAAATGCCACGAAGGTTGCGTTCTTTAGCTTTAATTCAGTTTGTGCGCGGGCAAAAAACTCTGTGTCCTTTGGGTTAGCTCCAGGCCATCCACCTTCAATAAAGCCAACACCTAAATCATCTAGATAACGAGCGATTGCTAGCTTGTCATGTACGGAGAGATTTAAACCTTCTTGTTGGGCGCCGTCACGCAAGGTTGTGTCATAGACATGAAATGAATCATTGACCGGTGTCATGAGCTGACTCGAACATTCCAGCCGTGCTTATCTTCAATTGTTCCATGCTGAATTCCAAGAAGTGTTTCACGAATCTGCATGGTGATCGGACCTGGATTTCCATCCCCTGTCTGCCAGATTCCCTGCGCGCTCTTAGCTGCGCCAACGGGTGAAACTACTGCAGCTGTTCCGCAAGCAAAGATCTCAGTGATCTCCCCAGATTCAACACCGCTCTTCCAATCTTCAACAGAAAGCATTCCTTCTTCGACTTTGTAGCCAAGATCTTTTGCAACCGTCAGGATTGAATCACGCGTGATTCCAGGCAGGAGTGTTCCCGTAAGTTTTGGGGTAAAGATTGTTGCACTTTTTCCACTGCCTTTTACAAAGTAAAGATTCATTCCGCCCATCTCTTCAACCCAGCGGCGCTCAATCGCATCAAGCCAAACAACTTGGTCGCAACCTTGCTCTGCTGCTTGTTTCTGAGCTAAAAGGGAACCTGCGTAATTTCCACCAGTTTTAACGGCGCCTGTACCACCAGGTGCAGCGCGAACATATTCAGTTGAAATCCATACTGTCACTGCTTTTGAAGGATTGAAGTATGCAGAAGCAGGTGTTGCGATTACTAAAAATGCAGCGCGGTTAGATGGTCTAACGCCAAGGCCAACTTCTGTTGCAAACATAAATGGGCGGATATATAAAGACTCACCAATATTTTTAGGAACCCATTTGATATCTTGCTTTACAAGTGCGTCAACTGCATGAACGAAATCATTAACATCAATTTCAGGAAGCGCCATACGGGCTGCCCCACGATTAAACCGCTCGGCATTTGATGTTGGGCGAAAAAGACTTACGCCTCCATCTGGTTGGCAATAAGCCTTCATTCCTTCAAAGATCTCTTGGCCATAGTGAAGCACTGAAGTAGCAGGATCTAATGTGAGAGGGCCATATGCTTTAAGCTCGGCATCAGACCAACCTTTTCCTTCAACCCATTCTGCAATAACCATGTTGTCGGTGTAATACTTACCAAATCCACCCTCGGCAACTTTTGCCGCACGATCTGCATCAGGCACAGGGTTAGCATTTGGGTTCAGATTAGTTTTCATTTAAAGAGCTCCAGCTAGCGCATCGCCAATTTCAACTGTGCTGCGCTTCTTATCTCCGCGGACTAAAAGATCAGCAGCAACTGCTTTTTCAACATCAGCGGCAGCCTGGGTTTGTCCAAGATGTTCAAGAAGCATCGCGATAGACATTACGGTCGCAGTTGGATCAGCAAGTGACTTCCCTGCAATATCTGGGGCTGAACCATGAACAGGTTCAAACATGGATGGGAATTTTCCAGTTGGATTAATATTTCCTGACGCAGCAAGCCCAATACCGCCGCAGATTGCTGCTGCAATATCGGTAATGATGTCACCAAATAGGTTATCGGTAACAACAACATCAAAGCGCTCAGGATTTGTCACAAAGAACATCGAAGCTGCATCAACATGTAAATAGTCAGTAGTCACGCTAGGAAATTCTTTTGCTACTTCATTAAATGTACGTGTCCATAGTCCACCTGCATGAGTCAAAACGTTGTTTTTGTGCACAAGGGTTAACTTCTTGCGAGGGCGAGCTGCTGCACGTGTGAAAGCGTCACGAATAACACGTTCTGCTCCGCGCCTTGTGTTCAAAGATTCCTCTGTAGCAATTTCAGCTTCAGTTCCAAATGCAAGATTGCCTCCAGCGCCAACATATGGGCCTTCGGTACCTTCGCGGACAACAACAAAATCAATAGGTGCACTCGTTGATAAAGGTGACTTCACACCAGCATGTAATTTTGCTGGGCGAAGATTCACGTACTGATCAAAGGCAAAGCGAAGCTTCAGAAGAAGCCCGCGCTCAAGCACTCCGCTAGGAACAGTGGGATCTCCTACTGCACCAAGCAAAATAACATCAGCCTTAGCAATCTCTGCCATGGTCTGATCTGTAAGAACTTCACCTGTTTTGTGCCAGTGGGCAGCGCCAAGGTCATAGTGAGTTTTATTAAATTTCAGAGAGTGTTTTGTAGCAGCAGCATCTAAAACCTTTAAGCCTTCGGCAACAACCTCTGGTCCGATCCCATCTCCACCAATAACAGCAATGTTAAAAGTTTTCATTAGATCACCAAAGTTACTGCGCGTACTAGTTCTGACCCTGTTTCCTTTTGAATTGAAGAGACCAAAT
The DNA here is from genome assembly GCA_903897155.1 of uncultured Actinomycetes bacterium. Classification (GTDB taxonomy): domain Bacteria; phylum Actinomycetota; class Actinomycetes; order Nanopelagicales; family Nanopelagicaceae; genus PALSA-747. Next base: position 18,361 of record CAIUAO010000008.1, read on the forward strand.
CAGCGCTCACGCCAGAGTCAACGGTAATTGCCATAAGGGCTTGTCCGCCTGCTTCTTTACGCGCAACTTGCATGCCGGCAATATTGATTTTCGCTTTACCTAACAAATTACCCACTGATCCAACGATTCCAGGACGATCTGAATACTGAAGGAAAAGTAAATGCTCAGTTGGTGGGAGATCTAAATCAAAACCATCAACGCGGATGATCTTCTCAACGCGGCGAATTCCCATAAGGGTTCCATCCACCACAATTGATCGTCCATCACTTAATGCAGCATTCAAAGAGATCATGCTGCGATATTCCGGACTTTCAGGATCAGTTGTTACGGTTGAACTCATACCGCGATCTGCAGCAAGTCCTGGGGCATTTACATATGTCACAGCTTCAGCGCCAGTTGCAACAAGGGCTCCTTTGAGCGCACTAGTAGCAAGGATGGATGAATCATGTCCTGAAATATCACCCTTCACATGAACAGAAAGTGCTGCAGGAAGTTCACCAGCAATAATTGTGGCAATCTGCGCCATCTTTTCAACAAGCGGCAAACTTGGACGAATATCTTCGTGAATCATGCCGCCTTTAACGTTAATGGCATCAGGCACTAGTTCACCTGCAAGAGCCTTACGTACTGAAACAGCAACTGCAATACCGGCACGTTCTTGGGCTTCATCTGTTGA
>CAIUAO010000009.1 GCA_903897155.1 uncultured Actinomycetes bacterium
ACGCGCTGCATTGCCATCTTGTCCTTCGTTAGATCAATACCATTCTGTGCCTTAAATGTTGAGATGAGGTGCTCAACGAGTGCGTTATCCCAGTCATCGCCGCCAAGATGGTTATCACCGCTGGTTGCCTTAACTTCAATAACACCTTCGCCCATTTCAAGAAGTGAAACGTCAAATGTTCCACCACCAAGGTCGAATACCAAGATTGTTTGTTCTTTATCGCCCTTATCAAAACCATAAGCGAATGCTGCGGCTGTTGGCTCGTTGACAATACGCAAGACATTAAGTCCTGCAATCTCGCCAGCTTCTTTGGTTGCCTGACGCTGGGCGTCATCAAAGTATGCAGGCACAGTAATAACTGCATCTACAACTGTGTCACCAAGATAAGCCTCGGCATCGCGCTTGAGTTTCATCAAGATGCGAGCAGAAATTTCTTGTGGTGTGTATTTCTTTCCATCAACATCCATAGTCCAGTTAGTACCCATGTGGCGCTTTACTGAACGGATGGTGCGGTCAACGTTTGTTACTGATTGACGCTTTGCTACTTCTCCAACCAAGACCTCGCCATTCTTAGCGAATGCGACGATCGATGGCGTTGTGCGAGCGCCCTCAGCGTTTGCAATAACTGTTGGCTCTCCGCCTTCCAGCACGCTTACGCAGCTGTTTGTTGTTCCTAGATCAATACCTACGGCTCTTGCCATGTGTGGTGCTCCTTTTTCTTCTCTTTTTAAGAGATGCCCGGTTTATGTCTGGGCCTGACTAAATTCTCGGACCTTGAGCCTCTTCTTGTCAAAAGATTGAGTCGAGGTGACTCAAGTTCGAGTTATCTAGTGAACCGCGGGGCTAGGAGATTTATTCCCCAGGCGGCGAGTGCTCCCCCTACAAGCCCGCCTACGTGGGCATGCCAGTCAATGTTGGGGATGACGAAGGTCAGGGCGAGGTTCAAAACGACCAGGCCGAGGACCTCTTTATAGTCCGCGCCCATCTTGCGGCTAGTAACCAGGATCGCCCCAAAGAGGCCAAAGATCATTCCCGATGCCCCGACAGAGGGGATGTTGGGAGCAGCAAAGTAAAGAGAAATAAGGGATGCAGAAGCAAGTGAGATTAGAAGAATGATGGCATAGCGAGCTTTTCCAAAGTATCGCTCGATGTTGTTTCCAAGTTGAAAGAAGGCCAACATGTTTGAGCCAAGGTGCAACCACCCTGCGTGAGTGAGTGCCACAGTAAAAATGCGCCAGTACTCATGTTGATCAAAGCCGTGAAGTGAACCATCTGGGAACTGCGCGTTCTTGATGAGAAAAAGATTCTCTCGGAGCCCAATCCCACCGAATGTCAGGTTAGGAAGATAAGTCTCAATGAGATAAGCACCGCAAATGACAACAATTAGAAGTGTGGTGAGAGAGTTTTTAAGCTTCACGCGAAAGCCAGTTCAGTTAAAGCTTATTCAGCGATAGTGACTGAGGTGATCTTGATGGGTTCTGAAGGACGATCCCCAGCACCAGTCTTTGTCGTTTCAATTGCGTCGACAACCTTCTGTGAGGCCGCGTCTTTCACTTCTCCAAAAATTGAGTGCTTGCGATTGAGCCACTCTGTTGGGGCAGCTGTAATAAAGAACTGTGAGCCGTTTGTATTTGGGCCTGAGTTGGCCATCGCAAGTAGGTACGGCTTATCAAAATGTAGCTCTGGGTGGAACTCATCGTTGAAC
>CAIUAO010000010.1 GCA_903897155.1 uncultured Actinomycetes bacterium
AACAGCGATTGGTCTTTTCTCTGCCGGTATCGGGGGAGTTCTCTTTGGAATGAGAACGCAATTTGCTCCAAGCTTTGGACCCATCGCACTCGTCTTTGCATTTGAAGCGGTGATCATCGGCGGACTTGGCTCTTTGTGGGGAACGCTATTGGGTGGAGTTGTATTAGGAATTGCTCAAGGCGTCGGATCGCAAATTCAACCAGCGTATGGAATCTTGGCCGGGCACATTGTATTTATCGCTGTTTTGGTTCTTCGCCCTCAAGGTCTACTCCCTAAGCAGATGGGGGCGCAGAAATGATTAAAGAACGCATAGTTCGCGGCGCTGGTTTCACCCGCGCGCTTCCAATCTTTTTTGTCGTTCTAGTTCTTGCACTTGCTGCCCTACCTAAATTTTTAGGTGTGATGTATCAAGTGAAGTTTGTCCAAGCATTTATCTTAATTTTGCTCGCTACCATGTGGAATCTACTTGCAGGCTTTGGAGGCTTAGTTTCCATCGGTCAGCAAGCATTCATTGGAATTGGTGCATACTCCCTTGTTTATTTCTCTGATTCATTAAATATTAATCCCTTCCTTGCCATGCTTATGGCGGGGATATTTTGCGGACTATGTGCGATCCCACTTTCATTTTTGGTATTCCGACTCGCTGGTGGTTACTTCGCTATTGGAACATGGGTAGTTGCTGAAATCATCAAGCTCTTTACGGTTCAAATAGGAGCACTTGGTGGAGGCTCAGGAATTTCATTAGCGGCCTTTTCAGGAATGGGAAGAGAGACGCGTATTGCTGCAATCTACTGGAGCGCGGTTGTAACGATATTTGTAGTGCTGCTCTCAACGATTTTGCTTATGCGCTCTCGCTTGGGACTTGGCCTGACAGCGATGCGTGATGACAATATTGCCGCTGGAGTGCTGGGTGTGAAAGTAATGCGCTATCGAAGAATTGTTTTTGTCATAGTTGCCATTGGATTTGGTTTTGCAGGCTCACTCATTGCGATGAGTAATCTTCGTGTTCAGCCTGATGACATCTTTAGCGTGAATTACAGCGCAATAATGATTTTCATGGTTGTTATTGGGGGTCTTGGAACTATCGAAGGCCCAATCCTTGGAGCGATTCTCTATTACTTCTTGCAAGATCGTTTACGCGACTATGGCGCTTGGTATCTCATCGTGCTGGGCGTGATTGCCATTGCCACAGTCCTCACTGCGCCAAAGGGTTTATGGCACTTAATCTCTCGAGATCGGATCTCCCTTTTTCCAACAAAATATCGTGTTATATCACCCACTAAAGATGGAGCGCGCTAATGGCTACAACTGAAAATGAGTTAACAGAAGAAGTTATTGCCAGCTTTAGTAAGACTACAGATCCGCGGCTTAAAGAGATCATGCAATCTTTGGTTAAACATATTCACTCTTTTGCCAAGGAAGTTCGCTTGAGTGATGAAGAGTGGATGTTTGCCATTGAATTTCTCACAGCAACCGGAAAAATGTGTTCAGAGGTACGCCAGGAGTTCATCTTGCTCTCTGACACCCTTGGATTATCGAGTCTTGTTGATTTGATCAATCATGCAAAGGGCGATGAGCGTGCGACTGAACCAACAATTCTTGGGCCATTCCATGTTCAAAATTCACCAGTACTTAAATATGGCGATTCAATTATCCAACGCACACTTGATATCGGTGAACCTGCTCTTGTTCGCGGACGCGTAGTAGATGTGAATGGAAAGCCAATTGCAGGTGCCCTCCTAGATGTTTGGCAGACAGATGCCAATGGTCTCTATGACATTCAAGAATCAACTGAAGTAAGTGGCAATCTGCGTGGGCGGTTTAACTCTCGCGATGATGGCGGTTATGCATTCCAAACAATTCGTCCCGTTCCATATCCAATCCCAGATGATGGACCAGTCGGAAAGATGCTTCGCTCAGTTAATCGCCACCCATGGAGAGCAGCCCACATCCATGCAATTGTGAGCGCACCTGGTTACCGCTCAGTGACAACTCATATCTTTGATGAAGATAGCAAGTATCTAGATAGCGATACTGTTTTTGGTGTTAAGGGCTCTTTGATTAAGAAGTTTCTTCCTCAAAGTGATGGAACACTATTGCTTGAATACGATTTTGTATTGGTACAAGAGTAAAAATATGATCAATAAAGTTGTTACCTCAGTCACAGAGGCAGTTGCCGATATCGGCAACGGCGCATCCCTTGCCGTTGGCGGCTTTGGATTGGTTGGTGTACCAAATGTTTTGATTCAAGCAGTCTTTGATAGAGGCGTAAAAGATTTATCAATTGTTTCAAATAACTGCGGTGTTGATGGCGGGGGACTTGGGATACTTTTAGAAGCAGGAAGAATCTCTAAGGTTAAAGCTTCATATATAGGGACAAATAAGGAATTTGAACGCCAGTATCTGGAAGGGCTAATTGAACTTGAATTAACACCGCAAGGAACCCTTGCGGAGAAGATGCGTTCAGGAGGCGCCGGTATCCCTGCTTTCTACACACCAGCTGGTGTCGGTACATGGGTTGAATCAGGTGAGCTACCTATTAAATTTGATGGCAAAGGTGGGGTTGAAAAATTCAGTAAGCCTCGTGAAGCCCGCGAATTTGCTGGCAAGAAATACATCATGGAAGAGACCATTACTACTGACTTTGCATTAGTGCGTGCCTATAAAGCCGATACCCAAGGCAACTGTGTATTTAGAAAAGCTGCTCGCAACTTTAATCCCAATGCAGCAATGGCAGGGCGCATAACTATTGTTGAAGCAGAACAGATTGTCGAGCCAGGAGACCTTGATCCAGAGGCAATTCATTTGCCAGGAATCTATGTCCAAAGAGTTATACAACTGACAAAAGAGCAAGCATCTATTAAAGGTATTGAGCAGATGACAGTTAGGCAGCGTGCATAATGGCGCTCACACGTGATGGTCTAGCAATGCGCGCGGCTCAAGAACTACGCAACGGTGAGTATGTCAATCTTGGAATTGGTTTACCCACACTTATTCCAAACTTTGTAGATTCTTCAGTCTCAGTCATTTTGCACTCTGAAAACGGACTACTCGGTGTTGGTCCATATCCATATCCAGATGAAGTTGATGCAGATCTGATCAATGCAGGCAAAGAAGTAGTGACAACTCTTCCGGGTGCTTCATTTTTTGATTCGGCACTTTCATTTTCTATGATCCGAGGCGGCAAGGTTGATCTAGCGATACTTGGCGCTATGGAAGTTTCTTGTAATGGTGATCTAGCCAACTGGATTATTCCCGGCAAGCTTGTGAAGGGAATGGGAGGGGCGATGGATCTAGTGCATGGAGCAAAGCGCGTCATTGTCCTTATGGAACACCGCTCAAAGAATGGAAAATCAAAGTTACTAACAAAATGCACCTTGCCTCTCACAGGAACCCAAGTTGTCCACCGAGTAATCACCGATTTATGTGTTTTTGATACATCCCCAGAAGGATTTATCTTGCGCGAGTTAGCACCAGATGTAATGCTTGAAGAAGTAATTGAATCCACAGATGCACCTGTCATAGATAAGAGGAGATAGAAATGGCACAAACAATGGAAATAATCGAAACCGATGTACTAGTTGTTGGTTCAGGCCCAGCGGGTCTTACAACAGCTGCCGGGCTTGCATCTCAAGGCGTAGACCACATCTTGATCACTAAATATCAGTGGACTGCAAATACTCCCAGGGCGCACATCACCAACCAAGGTTCAATGGAGGTATTCCGCGACTTTGGTGTGGAAAGTGAAGTTGCTAAAACCGCGACACCACATTCGATGATGGGCGACACAGTCTTTTGCACGAGCCTTGTTGGAGAAGAAATTGGCCGAGTTCGCACATGGGGTATTCACCCACAACGTGAAGCTGACTACACAATGGCTAGTCCAACACTGAACTGCGATATTCCTCAGAACTTATTAGAGCCAATTCTCCTTACACGCGCTGCAGAACAAGGTAGCAAACTCCGCTTTAACACCGAATTCATTAGTTATGTAGATGATGCAAACGGAGTAACAACTACGGTGCGAGATCGCGTAACCGGTAGTGAATACCAGATTCGTAGTAAGTATTTAGTCGGCGCCGATGGTGGCCGCTCAAAGGTAGTTGAGCAGGCGGGTCTTCCTATGGAAGGTCAGATGGATATCGCCGGAAGTATGAACATTGTCTTTAAAGCAGATCTCTCACAATATGTTTCACATAGAGCAAGTGTTCTCTATTGGGTTCTTCAACCTGGATCAACCATTGGCGGTATTGGCCTCGGACTAGTCCGCATGGTGCGCCCATGGAATGAATGGCTCATTGTCTGGGGTTATGACATTAACCAGCCTGCTCCTGTAGTGACCGATGAGATGGCAATCGACATTGTGCGCAAGTTAGTTGGAGATCAGAACCTGAAGGTTGAAATTACTTCGACATCTGTATGGGGCAATAACAAGATGTATGCCAAGGAATATAACAAGGGTCGTGTATTTGCTATGGGCGATGCAACCCACCGCCATCCACCATCAAATGGACTTGGATCAAATACTTCTGTTCAAGATGCATACAACTTGGCATGGAAGCTTGCCTATGTTCTTAAAGGCCAAGCGGGAGCAGGGTTGCTTGATTCATATACAGTAGAACGTGCACCTGTTGGCAAGCAGATTGTGCTTCGCGCTAATAAGAGCATCGAAGAGTTCGGCGCAATCTTG
>CAIUAO010000011.1 GCA_903897155.1 uncultured Actinomycetes bacterium
CCCTCATCTATTTCCCCAGATGGCAAAAGATGGGGATCTCGTTTTCCAACAGTCACAATCCGCGACATGGTCGCGGCAGAGTTTGCGCTGACCGAGCTTCTTGGAATTAAAAGTTATGTATTAGCAGTGGGTCCATCCCTTGGTGGAATGCGTTCACTGGAATGGGCAATCATTCACCCAGATCGGGTAAAAGCGATCTGCACCATTGGTTCATCTGCTGTTGCAACAGGGGATCAAATTGGTGCGGCTTCTATTCAAATTCGCGCTATCAAGTCTGACCCGTACTTTAATAATGGTGATTACTACGAACAAGAACGTGGGCCAATTGAAGGTATGGGAATTGCTCGCCGCATTGCACATCTGACATATAGAACTGAGTCAGAGATGGACGTGCGCTTTGGCCGTGAACTTCAAGGTGATGACACGGGGCGTTACGCTGTTGAGTCATACCTAGATCACCAAGCTCACAAACTTGCCCAGCGCTTTGATGCCAATACTTACATTGCCTTAACTGAAGCGATGAATTCCCATGACGTGGGAAGAGGCCGAGGGGGAGTTGCAGCAGCGCTAGCTGGAATAACAATTCCGGTTTCAGTGGTCTCTATCGATACCGATCGCCTTTTCCCGATTCGCTTGCAGGAGGAGATCATCGAGCTCACGCCTTCTGCCCGCCCACTCTCAACCATCTCTTCACCGTTTGGGCACGATGGGTTCTTGATCGAAGTGGAAGTCATGGGGCAATTGCTGCGCAAAGCTCTGGAATAGGCGTAGTTGATGGCTCAAGCGTGTTTGGATGTGCAATTTAGCCTGTGGACAAATTATAATATAGGTAGTGATTCCACTGGTTTGAAAGAAGTTAGGCCAGGCAAACAAAAGGATGTTCTGTGGCTGTAATTCGTGCGCCCAAAAAAGGTGCCAGTAGTAAGAAAGCAGTCGCGAAGAAAGCCCCTGCAAAGAAAGTAGTTGCAAAGAAAAGTGCAGCGAAGAAGTCAACTGCTAAAAAAGTTTCAGCAGGACCACGCCGCTTTCCAACTAAAGCAGAATTAGAAGCGCTGAAGGTTGCAAAGGCACAAGAAACACAGAAGGCAGCAGATAAGAAAGCTGCAGGACGTAAACTTTTTCCAACTAAAGCAGAACTTGAAGCACGCCGCCAAGCAGAGCTAGCAGGCAAGAACCCTGCAGCTGCAAAAGCAGGCAAGACCCTTGTTACCAAAATTGATGGCGAAGAAGTTGAACTTGAAGAGATTGAATTAGAAGATCTAGACACACTTGTTGAAGAAGTAAAAGAGATCGTTGCCGAAGAAGAAGAGAAGGCGGAGATCCGCGTAGTTAACGTAGCGGAGGAATCTCAGAACGAAGAGAACGCCTTTACAATTAAAGATTCTGAAGAAGATGACGCCCCTGTTCAGACCGTTCTTACAGCAGGTGCTACTGCAGATCCTGTTAAGGATTACCTCAAGCTCATCGGCCGAGTGCCACTTCTTAATGCTGAAATGGAAGTAGAACTTTCACTTCAGGTTGAAGCAGGACTCTTTGCAGAAGAGAAGATTGCAAAAGAAAAGAAGATGGACCGTAAACTCAAGCGCGAACTAGAACAGCTTGTTATTCAAGGACACCGCGCGAAGAACCATTTGCTTGAAGCAAACTTACGTCTGGTTGTATCTCTTGCTAAGCGTTACACCGGACGCGGGATGTTGTTCCTTGATCTGATCCAAGAAGGAAACCTTGGTTTGATCCGAGCAGTTGAAAAGTTTGACTACACAAAGGGTTACAAGTTCTCGACTTATGCAACATGGTGGATTCGCCAGGCGATTACTCGCGCGATGGCTGACCAAGCACGCACCATTCGTATTCCTGTTCACATGGTTGAAGTCATCAACAAGTTGGCACGTGTTCAACGCCAGATGCTTCAAGACTTAGGCCGCGAACCGACCCCAGAAGAGCTTGCAAAAGAACTAGACATGACGCCTGAAAAGGTTGTTGAAGTTCAAAAATATGGCCGCGAACCGATCTCACTTCACACCCCACTGGGCGAAGAAGGAGATTCAGAGTTTGGTGATTTGATTGAAGATTCAGAGGCAATTGTTCCTGCTGACGCAGTCTCATTCACATTGCTTCAAGAGCAACTTCACTCAGTTCTAGATACTTTGTCTGAAAGAGAAGCAGGCGTAGTTGCTATGCGATTTGGCCTTACCGATGGTCAACCAAAGACACTTGATGAAATTGGCAAGGTTTATGGAGTTACTCGCGAGCGCATCCGTCAGATTGAATCAAAGACAATGTCCAAGCTTCGTCACCCATCTCGCTCACAAGTATTGCGCGACTACCTCGACTAAAAGCACGATGAGTCAAAACCCAAAGATCTATCGCAATCCCAAGAGTGGGTCTATGCGCGTAACTGGGAGCGCTGATTTTGTTGATGCCGATGGCAAGCTGATTGAAACTAAGACAGATTTTAAATTATGTGGATGTGGACGCTCAAAAGAGAAGCCATTTTGCGATGGCTCCCATAAGGAAATTGTTAATTAATTATTCAACTGAAGCAGGCGATTCGATGAGCTTGCTTGTCTCATCTTGAATCTTTGCGACAACAGGCTTAAGGCCTTCGGCATATTCCTTTGCGTGGTGTCCACAGAAAAGTAACTCTCCGCCATTGAGAAGGGTCGCACGGACATAAGCCTGTGCTCCACAGCGATCACAACGATCAACCGCATTAAGTGGGGTAGGTTCGAGGATCAACTGCTCGGTCATCGACATCTCCTTCTTTCGGGTTTAACTAGCTGTTAGTGGAACAGTAAAGCACGTCTGGTTTATTCCCCGCTTGATAAAGGGCGATTATTTCTATGTTTTGAGATAAAAAACTCCTGTGACGGGGGTGAATTTCGCCATTTCTGCGACAACTCACAGATAACCTTGCCCTTCATGGCCACCGATGATAAAGCAGCAACAACGGCGAATGGCTATACAGCCAAAGACCTCTCAGTACTTGAAGGCTTAGATGCTGTCCGCAAACGCCCCGGCATGTATATCGGTACAACCGATTCACGTGGTCTTATGCATTGCTTATGGGAGATCATCGATAACTCAGTAGATGAATCACTTGCTGGACACTGTAGCAAAATTGAAATTAATCTTGAATCAGATGGTTCTGTTGAAGTACACGACAACGGCCGTGGTATCCCTGTAGATAAAGAACCCAAGACAGGCCTGACAGGCGTTGAAGTTGTTATGACCAAGTTGCATGCTGGTGGAAAGTTTGGTGGAGGCTCATATGCTGCCTCTGGTGGCCTGCATGGTGTCGGTGCATCAGTTGTGAACGCCCTTGCATCTCGTCTTGATGTTGAAGTGGACCGAGATGGAAAGATTTATTGGATGTCTTTTCAGCGCGGTAACGCTGGAATCTTTGATGGTGATGGACCAAAAGCTACATTCCAAGAAAAATCAGGTTTACGTGTTATCGGCAAGGTTGCGGCAAAGGTAACGGGCACGCGTATTAAGTGGTGGTTTGATCGCCAGATTTTCTTGAAAGAGGCAGAGCTATCTATCGAAGATATTTATGCCAGAGCCCGCCAGACTTCTTACCTTGTTCCTGGTCTTGAATTAATCGTCAACGACAACCGCGCTAAGGCAAAGACGTCAGAGACCTTCTTCCATAAAGGCGGAATCTCTGAATTCTGTACATTCCTGCGCCCAGATGAGCCTGTTGGCGAAGTTATTCGAATCTCAGGTACCGGCGATTATGTTGAAACTGTTCCCGTATTAGACGACAAAGGCCACATGATGCCTACTGAAGTAAATCGAACCATGGGCGTTGATATTGCAATGCAATGGGGCAATGGATATGACAGCACACAGTCTTCATTTGTAAACATCATCTCTACACCAAAAGGTGGAACACATACACAAGGTTTCGAGAAGGCAATTACTAAAGCTTTTAATGATCAAATGCGAGCAACAAAGACATTAAAAAACAATGAGATAGATGTTATTAAAGACGACGTCCTTGAGGGCTTAACAGCGGTTGTGACTGTCCGTATGTCAGAGCCTCAATTTGAAGGCCAGACAAAGGAAGTTCTAGGAACAGCGGCAGCAGCCAAAATCGTTGCAGCCGTCGTTGGCGATGAGTTTAAGAACTTCTTTGCCTCAACGAAGCGAATTGATAGAGCAACAGCAAAATCTGTTTTAGAAAAAGTTGCTGCCGCCTCACGTACTCGTATTTCAGCGCGCGCCCATAAAGATCTGCAGCGCCGCAAGAATGCTCTAGAAAATAGCTCGCTTCCAACCAAGCTCTCTGATTGCCGTTCTGATGAAACCGAGCGGACAGAGCTGTTTATCGTTGAGGGAGATTCTGCTCTTGGTACAACCAAGGCAGCTCGAAATTCAGAATTCCAAGCGATCTTGCCTATCCGCGGAAAGATCTTGAACGTCCAAAAAGCATCCTTATCTCAAATGCTAGAGAACAATGAGTGCGCATCCATCATTCAGGTGATCGGCGCTGGCTCTGGTCCTTCATTTACTCTTGATGATGCCAGATATGGCCGGATCATTTTGATGTCAGATGCTGACGTTGATGGCGCCCATATTCGTTGCCTTCTTCTTACTTTGATCTACCGCTATATGAAGCCGCTAATCGATGATGGCCGCGTCTTTGCAGCTATTCCTCCTTTGCATCGCATCGATGTTGTTGGGGGAAAGCGCGGGGAACTTCACTACACATATTCAGATGATGAAATGAAGAAAGTGCTTACTGACTTAACAAAAGCAGGTAAGCGTTGGAAAGAGCCAGTACAGCGTTATAAAGGTTTGGGTGAGATGGACGCCGATCAGCTCCGTGAAACCACAATGGATCCAGAAAAGCGCACCTTACGCCGAGTGACAATGAAGGATGCCAAGGCGGCAGAGGCGATCTTTGAACTGCTTATGGGCAATGAAGTAGCGCCTCGTAAGGAATTTATTTCAAACGCTGAGATCGATCGCGAGAGGATCGACGCTTAAATTTACTTAAGCTGCAATTCGTGTTCTACGAGGTGTTGCAAAGTTCTTTGATACCTCGGTCAATTCTGCTGAAACCTGAGCCTTGATGTTCTCTTCACTAGAAAGCAGTTTTTTGAGAGCCGTGATAGTGGCCGTGAGTTCTTTCTGTTCTGTTTCAAGTTCAAGTTTGCTCATTTTGGTCAAGCGGCGAAGCGGCATATCTAGGATGTAGTTAGCTTGCTCTTCAGTGAGTTTAAATCCCTTAATAAGTGCATCCTTGGCGACTGCTGCATCTTCACTGCCTCTAATGATCTTGATGACCTTGTCGATATCAATAATTGCCTTCAGCAATCCATCAACCAATGTGAGACGGCTCTGAGCCTTTGCTTTGCGAAATTCGGAGCGTCGGCGCACAACTTCAATACGATGATCGATAAAGACTTGGAGAAGTTCTTTCAGACCAAGAGTTAATGGCTTGCCATTGACTAGGGCAACGGCGTTGACTGAGAATTGATCTTCCATCGGAGTTAATTTATAGAGCTTTTCTAAGATTTCTTCAGGCTCATAGCCATTCTTAATTTCAATAACAACCTTAGTTCCTTGTTGTCCATCAGAGAGATCGACGATATCTGAGATACCCAAGATCTTCTTCGCTTTTACTAAGTCTGCGATCTTCTCAACAACCTTCTCTGGGCCAATGTTGAACGGAAACTCTGTAATCACGATGCCTTGTTTACGGGTAGTGACCTTCTCAATAACTGCTGTAGCACGCACCTTAAATGAGCCGCGACCATTGCTATAAGCATCAGCAACGCCTTCTAGATCAACGATTTGACCACCTGTCGGAAAATCAGGGGCTGGGACAAACTTCATCAGCGCTTTAAGAGTCGCCTTTGGATTTTCGATGAGGTGCTTAGTGGCGGCAATTACTTCGCCAAGATTGTGGGGAGGCATGTTCGTCGCCATTCCCACCGCAATACCTGTTGCGCCATTGACAAGCAGATTGGGGAACGCTGCTGGAAGCACGAGAGGCTCAAGAAGTTGTCCGTCATAGTTCGCGCCAAAATCAACAGTGTCTTCATCTGCTTCATCCACCATTGCCATCGCCGCCGGTGCCAGACGTGCTTCGGTGTAACGCATCGCAGCAGGGCCAGCATCGAGTGAGCCAAAGTTTCCATGGCCATCAATTAAAGGAAGTCGGGTGGTAAATGGTTGAGCAAGGCGAACAGCCGCGTCATAGATCGCGCCATCTCCGTGAGGGTGCAACTTACCCATCACTTCACCAACAACACGGGCGCACTTCACATGACCTTTATCTGGACGAAGACCCATATCAAACATCTGGTGCAAGATGCGGCGTTGTACCGGCTTTAAGCCATCACGGGCATCAGGAAGTGCGCGTGAGTAGATAACTGAATATGCGTACTCCAAGAATGAATCTGACATCTCTTGAGATACGTCAATATCTACGATCTTGCCTGGGTTCTCTCCAGCTTTCGGCAGAACTGCTTTAGGTGTGCGGGCCATGGCGCGTATCCTGCCACGGAAATTACGGCAGGATGGGGATGTGGGCTTTGGGTTAGCAGATCTGTCGCAGTCGATCTTCACCGCTATGGGCTTTGAGGGCGCAAATAATCATTTAGGACTAGATAGTTCAGATCGCACGTGCCTGTTGCTCATAGATGGGCTAGGAGCACAGTTGATCGCTCAACATGCCGCTGATCTTCCAATTTTATCTTCTCTTACTTCCCATATGAATTTAGATTCACATTTTCCATCAACGACTGCAACAAATTTGGCATCACTTGGAACAGGTGAATTACCTGGCGTCCACGGAATGCTTGGTTACACCGTGCGAGTCCCCAGAAGTGGTGAACCAGGAAGATTACTCAACGCTCTTAAGTGGGATGATCGAGTAGATCCGCTTTACTGGCAAAAAGTTCCAACACTTTTTGAAAGAGCATCTACGCAGGGAATATCAGTATCAAATATTGCAGCTAAACGATATGAATCAAGTGGGTTTACTCAAGCCGCACTTCGCGGAGCGCATTATCTAGGTGCAAATCAGATTGTTGATATGGTCAATGAAGCAAAGCGGGCGCTTAAAGATCCACGCTCTTTTGCCTATGTCTATGTGAATCAGGTCGATGAGGCTGGACACAGTGATGGTGTGGGATCAGAGAAATGGCTCAGTGCGCTTTCGATCGTTTCAGATCTCATCGCTCGTTTGATTGCAGAACTTCCGCGGGGGACAAAAATTTATATCACTGCAGATCATGGCATGATCAATGTTGGGCAGAAAATAATTCTTGGCGTTGAAAATAATCTTATGGATGATGTCACGTTGGTGGGCGGTGAGCCCAGAGCAAGACATATCTATATAACCCCGGGCGCGGAGAGTGATGTAGCGGCAAGATGGAAAGAGAGGCTTGGCGCAGGAGCAGATATTTATCTCAAAGAGAAAGTAATAACAGAAGGCTTATTTGGCCCGCAAACATCCCAAGAAAGTATTGATCGGATGGGTGATCTGATTGTTATTGCAAAGGATGATCTTGTTTTACTTGATCCTGATCGCGCCACTAAAGAAGGTGCAATGGTGGGTCATCACGGAGCGATGACTGAGCAAGAGAGGCTTATTCCTCTTCTTTCTTACCAAACATAATGTCATCCCATGATGGGATCTTTAAGCGTTTTGTAATTCCATCGCGTTCTGCATCATCTGCAAGTTCATCTTCTGTTGGTCCAAGTGGATCTGGTGTTGAGAAGATCTGAATAGTCTCGGTTTGTTCTTCACGCACTGCAACCAGGCGTGGGGCAGCACTGTCAGATGGATAAACCATTCCGTGGGTAGGAAGCGAGGGTCTAGAGGTGCGTTGCTCACCACTAATCCACTCCGCTCCTTCATCTTCACTGATCAATGTGCGGTTAGAAGAATCAAAGGTCCAATTAGCTTGGCCGCTTCCACCATCGCTGATTGGGTACATAAGAAGGATGTTCCATGTTCCATCAATATTGCGACGTGTATTCCATTCCACCCCGGTCATATCAACACCGCGGGGAGAAAGTTGAGCAATAGTTGCAGTCGCCAAAGTTGGTGAATGCTTTTCTTTGCGAAGTTGAGCTTCAAGGGCTAAGCCAATGATGTATGCGCGCTCTTGCAAGATAGGACCAGCAAAGCGTTCAATCTTTTCAATCGTCCAGTCAGTATTTCTGGCAATGTCATTCACGCTCTCACCAGCACGCAAACGTGATTGAATTTCTTTTACGCCCACACTCGGTTGCTGGTCGTAATCTTCAACAGAGACAAGTCTTGGTTGATTGATCAGAGCGCGAAGTTGATCGCCGATACGCAGGGAGTAGACGCGTCCTTCTGCATCCTGCAGCTCTAATTCACTGCCATCTTCAGATCGGCCAATCAGCCTTAAATCACTCACGGGGAAAGAGTGCCATACCTTGCGCTGAAAAAAACTAATGCGAGGAGATACGGCGCCAAGTTTTTATGTAAGGCAGCAGGGCTAGGTTGGCAAGAATCAAGGAAACAAAGGGAACGATGAAAGCTGCCCCCGCACCTTTGGAGTCGATGATGTGGCCAGTCAGAGGTCCTGGGATAGCCCCACCTAGCGCAAGGCCGGCGATAACCCACGCCAAAGTTTCTGTCACTTTGGCGGAAGGCACAGATTTCTCTGCCACTCCGTAACCAGCAACGATCAGCGGAGCAACGCCAAAGCCAGAGATAAATAGCGCGATGGCTAGTATCAAAATCGAGTGAACAAAGAGAAGTGGAATTGAAACAACAGCGATCACCATCATATTTCGAATAAATCTCTGTGAATCTGAAATCTTCCATTTGATGGAGCCGTTAAAGATTGCGGCAACCCCGCTGCCTGCTGCCCAAATTGCCAGAACAAGTCCGGTATAGGAATTGGCGTTGTGTTGCTGGGTATAGCCGACTACAACAAGAGTAAGTGAGCTAAAGAAAGCTCCCATAAAAATAAATGGAAAGAAGACTGCTTGCACTGCTCTCATCTTGATGACGAGTTCGTGTTTTTCCCCTTCGATTTTCGCAAACAAAGGAGGCTCTGTTTTTTTCATGCTAATAAATGCCGTCATGCCCGTAGTCATAAAGATCATGGCAAAGAGCATTCCTCCAAAGGGTGCAATAAAAGTTGCTGCCAAGGATGCGATGAGAGGACCGATTATGAAAATGATTTCATCTACCAGTGCTTCAAAGGAGTAGGCAGTATTGATAAGCGCGCGGTCATCACCGAGTGTCCATAGCCAACGACGCCTGACTAGTCCGCCAATATTTGGCCAGAAGCTTTCTGCCAAGAAGATAAAGGTCATCCAGACATATGTGGGGGCGTGGTTATAGATGCTGAACAAAAAGAGAAGATCAAAGAGGACGTTAAAGGGAATTACAAATCGAAGCACTTTGCGCTGCCCCAAACGATCGGCATATCTAGACCATGTTGGCCCAACGATCGCTGAGATGATCGAAGCTCCCGTTGAGACTGTTCCTGCCAATGTATAAGAGTGCTTTACGTCAACGATGACAAAGGTAATTGAAAGAAAAGTCATGGAAATCGGCAATCTGGCGAAAAAACCAGCCAGAGAAAATTTCAGTCCGCCTGGTGTGGCAAAGAGTTTGCGATAGGGCGTGAACATCCCTAGATTCTAGCCATGAGCACAGATAAGTCAGAAAGTGATCCATTACTGAGGCGTGAATTATTAGCTTTGGCCATAGATGTTGCTCGCAAAGCAGGGGAGTTAACCTCTGCTCGTCCAGATAATTTCGATTTGAGCCAAAAGACCAATATCCGCGACTTTGCTACACAGATGGATTTGGCAAGTGAAAAACTTATTGTGAGTGAAATTCTTAAAGCCCGTCCTGATGATGGAATCATTGGGGAAGAGGGAGCAAATAGACCAAGTACATCTGGGATTACATGGGTGATTGATCCAATTGATGGAACCGTGAATTACTTCTACGGATATCCAGGGTGGAACATCAGCATCGCTGCAAAAGATGAAAAAGATGTCTTGGTAGGCGTTGTTATCTCTCCGTCACTTTCCTCGCTCTGGCATGCAAGTCGCGGTGACGGGGCATTTCTTAATGACAAGC
>CAIUAO010000012.1 GCA_903897155.1 uncultured Actinomycetes bacterium
CCTTGGACATGCAACCCCTGAAGAGGTTTCAGCGCATATTCGCGCATCTCATCCTGGAATTAATCTCTCTACCGTTTATCGCAACCTTGAAACTTTAGAGAATGTTGGCTTGGTTCAGCACACTCATCTCGGTCACGGCGGCGCGACATATCACGCAGCCGAGGAGCTCACTCACCTGCACTTGGTCTGCGGCATCTGTGAATCTGTGGGAGATGCTCCCATTGATGCGGCAGCAAACTTTGTTCAATCACTTCTTGATGATTATGGCTTTCATACAGATGTCACGCACTTTGCCATCTATGGCACATGTTCTACGTGTTATAGCAAGAAGTAACTATGAGCGCGGTTCTAGTTGAAGATGGCCCAGATCACGGGGCGATCTGGCATTTTGGTGAACCAAATCATGAACAACGCGCCCTTGCTCTAGGAAATATCTGGGCAGATCTCTCACACCGCGCAGTTATTGCTGTGAGCGGGGAAGATCGAATTAAGTGGCTCAATGACATGTTTACCCAAGAGCTTTCTACATTACCTACTGGTCAATGGACGATGTCACTTCTCTTAGATGCCCAAGGACATATTGAGCATCAAATGTTTATGGTCGATGATGGAACTACGACATGGATGCATACTGAGAAAGAGAAGGCGGGAGAGCTCACCTCATATTTAGAGAAGATGAAATTTATGCTCAGGGTTGATGTGAAAGATGTGAGCGATGAATTCGCCGTTCTGCGTGCTCCTGGTGTCACAGATTCTATTGGTGGGCCATTCGCTCTTGTTGAACGAAAAGAATTAGCACAGACAAAAGAGGCCTTCGCTAGCGCCCATCAGCAGATTGGCATGTGGGCACTAGAAGCGCAGCGCATTGCTGCGGGTAGAGCTCGCATTCTTTTTGAAACGGATCACAAATCAATTCCAAATGAATTAGGTTTTCTTGGAAGCGCCGTGCACCTCAACAAAGGTTGTTATAGAGGACAAGAGACAGTGGCAAAGGTATTTAATTTAGGCCACCCACCACGCAGACTTGTGCTTTTGCATCTAGATGGCTCGATGGTTCATATGCCTGAGCACGGGGCAAAGGTGATGATTGATGATAAAGAAGTTGGCGTTATCGGTTCAGTTGCTCGTCACTATGAGCTTGGACCTATCGCACTTGCTGTTATTAAGCGCACAACATCGGTGGATGCAACTCTAGATATTGCAGGTGTGAGCGCTACGCAGGAAGTTATTGTTTCAGCGGGTTAATTATTTTTTGTTTGCGCCGAACGTAGCTCTGAGTTTCGGGAGGCAATTTCTTCGGCTTTCGCCTCAGTAAGTCTTGTACCGTCGTAATCTAGAACTACTTCTTTATCTAAGTTGATATCAGGGCCAAAAACTACGTGGTCTGAGAACTTCTCGCCCATGGTCTCTACCCTTTCCTATCTCTTCTAAAACTAGTTGGCATTACATGAATGATAGCAATATAGCCCTCTTCTAAGATTCCCGTAATTTCTATCTCAACGCCGCGTTCATCAAAACCTATCCAGTCATAGATTATGCGTGTGGTTCCCTCTTCGTCATGAATTCAAGGTTCAGAGGTAGATAGGACATGTTTGGCATGGGCTTTACCAATTCGGTGCTTACGGGATGATTGTGTAAAGCGCAGCTCCATGGGCAGAGTCTGCTGTCAGGAGTAAGCGAATTAATTACACACCGCAAAATCTGTGGATTAGTTCTCTATGTTGAAACTCTAGAAGACGATAGCGCTAGGCAGAGAGTAATTGTTTCACGGGTTTAATAGACAACTACTTGCACACCATCTTCCATAATCTCTGCAACAAATGATGCTGATCCTTTAATGATGATGCCTGCAATCAGATCTTTTTCGCTTATTCCTCGTCTTTGAGCGCATTGTGTGCAGAGTGTGATGGATCCTGCAGCCAAGATTTGATCGCGTAGTTCAGAGAGCGCAGCAGAGTGAGGAAGCTCGAATTCTTCGCATTTACCGGGCAGGGCGTAGAAGGAAGCCTCACTTGTGAGCCAGAGTGAGACATCGATGCCTGAGGCAGCAGCAGTTGCTGCCACAGTAAATGCCTGAGCGGTGCGCTCTGGATCATTTGACCCTGTTAATACCTTTACAACGAGCTTGTTTCTCATGATCTAACAGTAACCATTACTCTTATGAGTGTGGTGAGCCTGACGTCAATTCTTTTGATCGCATCAGCAGCCGTTTTTGGTTTATGGATGATTGTTATAGGTGCACGCGGTGCACTTCGGATATGGCGGGAGAGTAAGTAATGGCTTTTACGATTCCAGAAGGTCTACATGAAGATCTTTATCCACTTGCTTGGCTTGTTGGAACATGGCGGGGCAAAGGACGCGGTGAATACCCAGGAATTACCCCTTTTCAATTTGCTCACGAAGTAACTTTTAATCACGATGGAAGAGATTTTCTTAACTATTACTCAAGGTCGTGGATATTAGATGAGAAAGATGAGATTGTTTCTGCATCTGAATCTGAAGTCGGTTTCTGGCGCACAAAGCCAAATAATGTATTAGAAGTTGTCCTTTCCCACAGTCGCGGCATCTCTGAAGGTTGGGTTGGCGTGCACGATGGACCAAAGATTCAATTAGCGATGGATCAAGGCTATTCATCTCCCTCTTCCAAGATTGTTACTGCAGGTTCACGCCTCTATGGCCTAGTTGAAGGTGAACTCTTCTTCGCTTATGACATGGCAGCTGAAGGCCAAACGATTCAAGCTCACATCTGGTCAACTATGGAGAGGCAGCAAGATTAAAACTTTTGGCGCCACTCTTGTTGAGATAGTTCGCGCAGGAGTCGTTGAATCCCTTCACACGGGCCATCTCATTCTTTTAAATAGTGATGGCTCAGTAAAGTTTGAAGCAGGCGATGTTCGTGCGCCGATATTTCCTAGATCTTCAGTGAAATCGATTCAAGCATCTGCGATGGTGCGAAATGGACTCAAGCTCGATCCTCGCCAATTAGCTGTTGTCTGCGCAAGTCACTCAGGATCAGAAGAACACTTTAAAGTTATTCGCTCAATCTTGTCTGGTGCAGGTTTGTCAGAAGATGATCTAATGAACGCTGTAGATAAACCTCTTGGCACGCCAGAAAGTGCTGCCTGGGGAGATAAACCGCCCTCACATATTGCCCAAAACTGCAGTGGCAAACATGCAGGAATGCTTGCAACATGTGTGGTGAACGGCTGGGATACAAAAACTTATTTAGATCCAAGCCATCCGTTGCAGGTTGCTATTAAGAATGAATTTGAAACTGTATGTGGTGAGAAGATCAATATTGCAACCACAGATGGGTGCGGCGCCCCGCTCTTTGCTTTATCTACACGTGGTCTTGCCACAGGAATTCACAGACTGACAGTGTCAAGTGATCCTGTGCATCAACAAGTACTCAATGCATGCCGTTTAAACGCAGATTTGGTTGCAGGAAGTGGGCGCATCACGACAAAGATGATGGAAGCAGTTCCTGGTTTATTTATGAAAGATGGCGCAGAGGGTGTCAGCATTTTTTCCATGCCAGATGGACGGACCTGCGCTTTTAAAATTGCTGATGGCTCAACCCGTCCCTTTGCTGCGATTATGAAGAAAGTTTTCACTTCGTGGTCGATCAACGCTGGAATTGATGATCAGAACGTTATGGGTGGATCTCAAGTAGTCGGTGAAGTGCGGTGTGCTTTAGACTTGTGAGATGAAAGGCCGTATTGCAACCTTGATGGTGCACTCATCCCCGCTCGATCAGGCAGGTGTGGGCGATGCTGGCGGCATGAATGTTTATGTTGTTGAAAGTGCCAAGAAGATGGCGGCAGCCGGTGTTGAAGTAGATATTTTTACCCGCGCAACAGATCCTCACCTTCCACAAACCGTCAGCATCGCTGATGGCGTAACGGTCCGTAATATCGAAGCAGGACCTATTGCTAGTTTGTCTAAAGAAGAATTGCCAACTCAGCTAGGAGCACTTACCCACGGCATGATGGAGATCATTCACTCTCTTCCTGCCAATTACTACAGCATTCTTCACTCACATTATTGGATCAGTGGCCAGCTTGGTTGGATGGTTTCAGAGCAAACAGGTATTCCACTTGTGCACACCATGCACACCATGGCAAAAGTAAAGAATCAATTCATCGCAGATGGAGATATGCCAGAGCCCACAATCCGTGCATTTGGTGAAGAACAAATCGTAAAGAACGCTGCCGGGCTTATTGCTAATACAGATGCTGAAGCAGCAAGTCTTGTTTCACTCTATGGCGCAGACCCTGACAAAGTCTTTGTTGTTACTCCCGGCGTTGATCTCAATACATTTACTGTGGGCGCAGGAAAAGCCGCAGCCAGAGAGAAACTCAATATTGCTCCTGACGCGCTCATGCTCACATTTGTTGGTCGCATCCAACCCCATAAAGGACCAGAGGTTTTAGTACGCGCAGTTGCAGAGATGGTGCACCATGCTGCGCACCTGCGCGCGAAGTTAGCTCTTGTCATTATTGGCGGTGCCTCAGGAAGCGGGCTCAAAGAGCCTGCACGCCTTGAAGCACTCGCACAGTTCTTAGGAGTCAGTGACATCGTGCACTTCATAACGCCAGTTGATCGTGATGTATTGCCTGATTGGTATCGCGCCAGTGATTTGGTCTGTGTTCCAAGTTATTCAGAGAGTTTTGGTTTAGTTGCACTAGAAGCACAAGCATGTGGGACTCCTGTTGTTGCAACAGCAGTAGGTGGTCTTCGCACAGCAGTTGCTGATGGAATTTCAGGATCATTAGTTGATGGACATGATCCCAAGGCTTGGTCTGCTGTGATCTCGCGATTACTTGCTGATCCTGCACACCGTATTGCGCTCTCAATGGGCGCAACCCAGCATGCATCACACTTTGGGTGGGGCTCTACTGCTCGCAAGACTCTTGATGTGTATGACCATGTGTTGTCCGCGGGTAGTAAATCTTCTATTAAACTCGCCTAATGAGAAAATTAATTCTGCTCCGCCATGGTGAGAGTGAATGGAATGCGAAGAATCTCTTCACCGGATGGGTCGATGTCAGACTCTCACAGAAAGGTGAGGCAGAGGCAAAGCGTGGAGGAGAGCTCCTTAAAGAGCGCGGCTTATTGCCAGATGTAGTTCACACATCTTTATTGCGCAGAGCAATTGCAACATCACAGATTGCACTCGACGCAGCAGATCGCCAGTGGATTCCTGTGCACCGCTCATGGAGACTCAATGAACGCCATTACGGCGCTCTTCAAGGCAAAGATAAAGCGCAGACGCTCGCCCAATATGGCGAAGAACAATTTCAACTATGGCGCCGCTCCTTTGATGTCCCGCCGCCTGCAATTGATGACAAAGATGAATTTAGCCAAGCAGGAGATCCCCGCTATGCAGAGCTTGGTAGCGCCATGCCAAAGACAGAGTGCCTCAAAGATGTTGTTGAGCGTCTCATTCCTTATTTAGTTGGCGAGATTACAGCCGACCTGGATGCTGGAAAGACAACCTTGGTTGTTGCCCACGGCAATTCCATCCGCGCAATTGTGAAACATATTGATTGCATCTCAGATACAGATATTGCTGGAGTAAATATTCCAACGGGAATTCCGCTCTTCTATGAATTCGATGATGCTTTTGAGCCTATTAAAAAAGGCGGAGAGTATCTAGACCCAGAGGCGGCAAAGGATGCGATTGCAGCAGTTGCTAATCAGGGAAAGAAGTAAGCAAGAAGTAATTAGTTTTTAGCGAACTCGCCAGTCGCCATGTAATAGACGCGCTGGGCAATAGAAACAGCGTGATCTGAGAAGCGCTCAAAGTAACGGCTGGCAAAAGCCATATCTACAGATGTCTCAACACCATGGACCCAGTCTGGGTGAACAAGTGCGCCAATGAGTTTGCGTTGGAGTTGGTCCATCTCATCGTCATCTTTTTCAATTTCAAGAGCACGGGTTGTGTCTTTAAATTCAATTACTACAGCCATCTTCTCGGTAATACGACTTGCAGCTGAGCCCATGCTTGAAATGACATCAACAAGTTCTGGTGGAACGGCGCTGTTGGGATAACGCATGCGAGCAAGCTTTGCTAAGTGATGGGCAAGATCTCCCATGCGCTCTAAATCAGCGCTAATGCGAAGTGCTGAAACTAGTGCGCGCAGATCAGAGGCAACAGGTTGCTGGCGAGCCATTAAATCAATCACACGATCATCAAGGTTGTGGTGAATGACGTCGATTGCGTCATCATCTTGAATAACGTTTTCAGCTAAATTTAAATCAACATTCAAAAGGGCGGTAGTCGCTTTTTCAATAGCGTCTTTGACCAATGTGGCCATTTGAAGTTGCTGGCCAATAATGGTGTCCAGTTCCTCATGGAAAGTCTCGCGCATGTGCCAACTTTACTCGTTCAAGGCTGGCAAGGTGGGCTCATATGTGAACAGGTCCTGAACAGCGTGTAAAGAGTGTGGATTTTATGCGGGAGTGTGACCTGCGCGGTGGGGGTTCTGCCCTGCTACTCATACGATTAGGGGGTGAACTGGCTAAAGCGAAAGAGTTCAGAGGATGAATTGCTTACTCCTTATGGGATCGATCTTGCCATGTCTTCTCTTCTTGAAAATATTGACGCGGAATCAATTATTTTGGCTCCAGGTGAATCAGTTGTTTTTGCATCCCCAAGTGTTGAAACATTTAATGTCATAAAAGATTCACGCTTACAAAATGAATCACTTTTGCAACTTGTCCGCGCAGTTCGCCGCTCAGCAAAAGCACAAGAAGCAACCATGGAGCTACCACGAGGCCCACTCGGAGATGGAACGCACGATCTTTTAGTACGAGTGATCCCAATCGGGGACGACGGATTGATTTGTATTCTTATCTTTGATGATTCTGAAATGCATCGCCTTGATTCCATCCGGCGTGACTTTGTAGCAAATATTTCTCACGAACTTAAAACCCCTATTGGTGCGCTCTCTATTCTTTCCGAAGCAGTTCTTGGCGCAGCCGATGATCCAGAGGCAATTGCAAATTTTGCTAATAAGATGCAGGTGGAAGCTAAGAGACTGAGTGATCTTGTTCAAGAGATTATTAATCTCTCAAGGCTCCAAGATGCAGACCCCCTTAAAAATGCTCAAGATGTGAACCTCACAGATGTGGTCAAAGAAGCCATAGATCAATCTCGCTTGAGTGCTGAAAAGCGCCATATTGAGATAGTTTTTAGTGATCAGGTAAGCGCCCTCATAAAAGGTGATGCACGTCAAATTGAAATGGCGATTTCAAACCTCATTGAAAATGCGATCAACTACAGCCCAGAGAACACCCGAGTGGGAGTTGCTGTTAAACATAATGAAGGACTTGTTGAAGTATCAGTAACAGATCAAGGAATCGGAATTCCTGAGAAAGATTTAGAGCGAATCTTTGAACGCTTCTATCGTGTTGATCCCGCACGCTCTCGAGCAACTGGAGGAACAGGTCTTGGTTTATCTATTGTGAAGCACGTTGCAACAAATCATGGTGGAGATGTGTTGGTGTGGAGTGTTGAAGGTGCTGGAAGCACATTTACGATTCGTTTTCCCGATTCAACCCATGCACGAGTAGCAGGAGAGAAGTAATGACAAAGATACTTGTTGTGGAAGATGAGACATCATTTTCAGAGGCGCTCTCTTATTTACTGGGCCGTGAGGGATTTGATGTGTCAGTTGCTGATTCTGGTACGCGGGCAATTGAAGAGTTTGATCGCCATGGAGCAGATCTGATCTTGCTTGATCTGATGTTGCCAGGCTTATCCGGAACTGAGGTATGCCGTCAGATTCGAAGTAAATCTAATGTTCCAATCATCATGCTCACAGCGAAAGATGCAGAGATCGATAAAGTCGTTGGACTTGAACTTGGCGCCGATGATTACGTAACAAAGCCTTATTCAACCGCAGAGTTAGTTGCACGTATTAAGGCAGTACTGCGCCGAGTATCAGATAACGATGACGGTCAATCATCCGATGGCACGCTAACTGCAGGGCCTGTGCGCATGGATGTTGAGCGACATATTGTTACCGTGAATGGAAGTACTCAATCTTTGCCACTCAAAGAATTTGAACTCCTTGAATATCTCATTCGCAATTCTGGAAGAGTTCTTACTCGCTCTCAGCTCATTGATCGTGTGTGGGGTAGTGATTACTTCGGTGATACCAAGACTCTTGATGTTCACGTCAAACGCCTTCGAGCAAAGATTGAGGCGGACCCCGCTAATCCGGTATTTATCCAAACCGTGCGTGGACTTGGCTATAAGTTCGAGGGCTAGCGCTTACCCCGTTTAAATTCACCTTTCGTTCACTTTCTAGACACCCCTGGGGCTTTCCCCACTGGCTGGAGTAGATAAGTATTCGGGTGTGAGTTCACTGTTGACGCCAAAGGCTGCCCTGCCGCCTAAACGCAAGATCACTACTGAACCAAGACTTTCAGACAAGATTTTTCGTCGTGTTGTTACAGGTGGTGGTCTTTCTTCACTTCTTATTCTCGGACTTATTTTTATCTTTTTACTGATGCAAGGACTTCAAACTTTTAAATCACAAGGAATTCATTTTCTTACAGGTAGCGCCTGGAACGCAGCGGTAAATGATGCAAACCAGATTGATTTAAAGAACTCGCACTTTGGAATTGCCGCAATGCTGATCGGCACGCTGATCTGCGCAGTCATTGCGATCGCTGTAGCCGTTCCCATCTCAGTCTTCTCTGCGCTTTTTCTCACATTTTATGTTCCCAATTCACTCAAGAAAATTATGGTTGCTGTCATCGATTTGATGGCTGCATTCCCATCTATCCTCTTTGGTCTCTGGGGATTTTTTGTTCTAGAGCCGATAGGTGAGTACTGGGCAAAGCTGTTGCATAAATACTTTGGCTGGGTTCCTTTCTTTAAAATGGAAGCACCCTTCTTTAGTCGGTCACCTTTTATTGCTGGTTTAGTACTAGCCATCATGATTATTCCGATCGTCACATCGATCTCTCGTGAAATATTTGGTCAGACTCCACTTGACCGCATTCAGGCTGCCTACGCACTCGGTGCAACACGCTTTGGAATGATTAAAGCTGTTGCATTTCCTTATGCACGATCTGGAATCGTGGGAGGAGCAATGCTGGGCCTTGGGCGAGCAATGGGTGAAACCGTTGCCGTATACACAGTGCTAAATATTGTCTACAAGATTAATTGGCATGTACTCATTGGCGCAGGCGGAAACGTCGCGTCCATGATCTTGCTCAAGTTCGGTGAGGCGACTCAAGGAGAAGTAAAAGCACTCATGGCCGCGGGCCTTGTCCTCTTTGTAGTTACCTTAATTGTGAATTCACTTGCTGATTTCATCGTCGCTCGTAGTGGAAAGAGTGGGCGATGAGCGTTATTACGACAACAAAGCCTGCCATCCCAAAGCCAGAAAAGCCTTGGAGACAAACACCTGCGCAAAGACTTATTACCCTTGGCATTTTTGCACTTGCTGGCGCTGCTTCCTACTTCATCGTTGCTGTTACTCCGGTAAAGGGCAAGCTTGCATATGTTGCAGTATTTTTTATCGCTTTTGTCACTATTGATTATCTTTATGCTCGAATAAGACAGGGCAAGAGCGCTGGAGCAGATTCAGTCTTCCGAGGCTTTGTCACAATGGGAATTTTTATCGCCGTTATTCCAATCATAAGTATTTTGTATTCGGTAATCTCCCGCGGATATAAAGGTCTGCACTGGAGTTTATTCACTAAAGATATGCACTCAACGCCTCCAACAGGGCCAATTGGCCAGGGCGGATTACTACATGCGATTATCGGGACAAGCCTTCTTGTTGCTGTTGCACTTGTCATCAGCGTGCCTATTGGAATATTGACCGCGATTTATATGACAGAAATCAAAGGCCGTTTCTCTCGTCCAATTAAGTTCTTAGTTCAAGCGATGTCTGGTGTGCCATCCATTGTTGCTGGTCTTTTTATTCTTGCCGCAATTGTTTATCCACTTACCAAAACCTTTAACTCATTTGAGGGTTCTCTTGCCCTTGGAATTTTGATGATTCCAACGATTGCGAGAACTTCTGAGGAAGTGCTTCTACTTGTACCGCAAGATCTTCGTGAGTCCGGTGTTGCACTCGGTGGAACACAGTGGCGCACGGTAGCTCAGATTGTTCTGCCTGCAGCTCGTGGAGGCTTAGTAACCGCAATGATTCTTGGTATCGCCCGTGTTGCCGGTGAGACCGCTCCTATTGTTTTGCTCACTGGTGGCGGGGATACAAAGAACTGGAATATTTTCCATGGGCCTATGGGCTCTCTTCCTTTCTATATTTGGAAAGGTTTTGCTGCTGGAACAAATGAGTCGATTACTCGTGCGTGGGCAGGAATTCTTGTACTTCTTGTTATGGTTTTAGCGCTCTTTATCACAGCGCGCTTTTTGAGTGATCGGAAGAAAAAATAGTGATGGCCGAAGAAAACGATAAGGATAAAGAGATGCAAACACATACAACACCAGCCTCCCTTTCTGGTATCGCCAGCAAAGCAAAGCAACACAGCGGCAATGCTCTTGGCGTTGGTCTTGAAGCCCGCGGGATTCATGCGTGGTTTGGTGAGAAGCATGTACTTAATAACATTTCATTAGATTTCTGGGCAGGCACCGTTACTGCGCTCATCGGACCTTCTGGTTGCGGTAAATCAACATTTATCCGCACGCTCAACCGTATGCATGAGTTCATTCCAGGCGCCGCGATGGCTGGAGAAGTACTTCTAGATGGCAAAGATATTTATGCACCGGGAACAGATGTCACAAAGATTCGCTTAAAAGTAGGCATGGTCTTCCAGAAGCCAAACCCATTCCCATCTATGACCATTGCCGAGAACGTTCTAGCTGGACTCAAGCTTGCTCAACTTAAAGTGGAAAATAAAGATGATCTACTTCAAGAGTGCTTGGAGCGCGCGGGTCTATGGACAGAAGTGAAAGACCGCCTTAATGCTCATGGAGGATCTCTTTCTGGTGGTCAACAACAGCGCCTATGTATTGCGCGTTCTTTAGCTGTGCGCCCAGAAGTCCTTTTGATGGATGAACCTTGTTCCGCACTTGATCCAGGGTCAACTTTGAAGGTGGAGGAGACGATCGCGCACCTTTCTTCTTCAATGACGATCATTATTGTCACGCACAATATGCAACAAGCAGCGCGCGTCTCTGACTACACCGCCTTTTTCTTATCTGACGGTGGTCCAGGCGAGATGGTTGAGCTTGGACCAACGAGTGAAATCTTCTCTAGGCCAAAGGACACACGCACTGAAAACTATGTGACAGGGCGTTTTGGTTAACCTTCTGTTCATCTTTTGTTGGCACGTTGTCTAGGTAAGGTCTACGAGTAGTTTCTTTAGTTCCATAGTGTTATAGGTGCAAACAACGTCTATTAGATCTATGGGAAGGTTTTACATGAAGCTATCTCGTTCAATCAAAATTGCAGCAGCAGTTTCAGCTGTTGCTCTATTTGGCGCACAACCAGCGCTCGCTGATGTAAGTGGCCAAACAATCACAGGTGCTGGATCATCATTTGCAGCTCCACTTCTTGCAGCATGCTCTCCTGCTTGGCAGAAGGCAACAAATAACACCGTTAACTACGGTTCAGGTGGTTCAGGTACAGGCCGCAAAAATGCTGATACAGGAATCGGCGAATTTAACTTTTCAGATGCTAGCTACACGCCAGCTAAGGCAACAATCATTCACGTACCAGTTATTGCAGCTCCAGTAGCAATTGCATATAACCTCAATGGTGCATCAGGTCAGCTTTATCTTTCACAGAAGACATTGGCAGATATTTTCGCTGGCAAAGTAACAAAGTGGAACGATGCAGCGATCAAGGCAGATAACGCAGGAACAAAGTCAATCGTTACCTATAAGAAGGATGCTAAAGGCCGCCTTGTTAAGGTCGCTGGCAAGCCAGTAGTACTTAAGACGGTAGCTGGAAATCCTGGAATTGCTCTTCCTGCTCAAGATATCCGCGTGATCTACCGCGCTGACTCATCAGGAACAACGCAGAACCTTGTGAACTTGTTTATCGCTCAGTTCCCATCAGTGTGGACAAAGGCGTCATCAGGATCATTCGCTTCAGTATTCCCTGGTTCTTCAATCCCACTGAGTTACTCAAGCGCATCAGGTTCAGCAGGAGTTTCAGCACTTGCAAAGAACACTCCTTATTCGCTCACCTATGTTGAATCGTCATATGCAACATCAAACTCACTTGGTAAGGCTGCAATCAAGAACGCATCCGGTAATTACCAGCTTCCAACAGCAGGTGGAACAGCAGCGTTTTTGAACTCAGCAACTGCTTCAGCTGATGGCAAGCTCACATTCAACTACAACACAACAGATGCAGGCGCTTATGTGCTTGGAATTGTTTCTTATGCCCTCGTTGATACCTTCCCAAACAGCGCAATGGCACAAGCAACAACATCATTCCTCAAGTATGTTTTGAGCGATGCATGTCCAAACACAAACCCAGCACTTGAGTACTCAACAATCACAGGAAGCCTCCTGTCTGTTGATAACGCTTTGCTTGCAAAGCTTGCTCAACCTTAAGCACTCATACTAAAAATCCCGGCCACAGAATCTGTGGCCGGGATTTTTTATGCTCTAATTTTTATTTAACGTTCTTAAAGTAATCGGCCTGGGCGCGGACTATTGCGCTCAGTGTCACAGGCGCTGCGCTCTGGAAATTCACCGTGATATCCACGCGTGATCCCACAGGAGTGTTAAGCCCAGCAACGCTTCCTGATGCATTTGCTGAGTCACCTGAAAAGATGACTGGTGTGTTTAAAACAAGTGGGTAGGAGGCTGCAGAAAGCTTTGCGGCAATGTTATTGACAGTTATTCCAGTGAGTGCATCAGCGCTTTGTCCATTATTAAGGAATGTTCCTACTAATACAGCGCTCCCGTCGCCTTGAGCAACAAGTAGAAGGTCGCGAATAAGTATGTTTCCTGATTGACCTTCAACGCCATCTGATACTTGTCGGATGTTTCGTGTGGGCGCATCTGGGCCACTTGCACCACAAGCTGAGAGGGTTAACACCGAGAGAGTTGCTAGTGCGATACCTGCGCTCTTTTTCATCATGAGGCAAGAATACCTTGACAAAAATAGCCTTTTACCCCTTGGCAAATGTGACCTAGAAAACGCTGGTATGATTAACCCCTTATCCACAAACGCACATCCCCAACCGC
Organism: uncultured Actinomycetes bacterium; assembly: GCA_903897155.1. Classification (GTDB taxonomy): domain Bacteria; phylum Actinomycetota; class Actinomycetes; order Nanopelagicales; family Nanopelagicaceae; genus PALSA-747. The sequence continues at coordinate 13,193 of CAIUAO010000012.1, forward strand.
GACCAAATGGAGTGAGATTTAATGACATTCAAAGTCGGCGAAACCGTTGTATATCCCCATCATGGAGCAGCACTCATCGAGGCAATCGAGAAGCGCACCATCAAGGGAGAAGAGAAGATCTACCTCGTTTTGAAGGTAGCTCAAGGGGATCTGACAGTAAGAGTCCCAGCGGAGAACGTTGATTTGGTCGGAGTTCGTGATGTTGTTGATAGCGCAGGCTTAGACCGCGTATTTAATGTTTTGCGTCAGCCATATACAGAAGAGCCAACAAACTGGTCTCGCCGCTATAAGGCAAACGTTGAGAAGCTCGCTTCAGGAGATGTCATCAAGGTTGCTGAAGTTGTTCGTGATCTTTATCGCCGCGATCTAGACCGCGGACTATCTGCTGGTGAAAAGCGCATGCTTGCAAAGGCAAAGCAAATTTTGATTTCAGAGCTTGCTCTTGCTGAACGCACAGATGAAGAGAAGGCCGGCGTCATTCTTGATGAGGTTCTAGCTTCTTAAAGCTTTTATCGTGAGCGATCTAGTTGCTGTCATTATTCCCGCTGGCGGCAGCGGCGTAAGACTTGGTTCCACATTACCTAAAGCACTTGTCCAGATTGCTGGGAAAACTCTCGTCGAACATGCCGTTAACCGTATGGCGCCCATCGCATCTCAAATCATCGTTGCTGCACCTCTTGGTTTCGAAGAAGAATTCAAAAAGTTGCTTGGCGATGAGATCACCGTCGTTACTGGCGGAGTTACTCGTACTGAAAGTGTGAAGGCTGCGCTATCCCATATTGATGCATCACATGATTTTGTTCTCGTCCACGATGCTGCCAGAGCGCTTGCTCCCACTTCACTTGCTATGCGCGTGGTTGATTCACTGCGCGCAGGTGAGAAGGCAGTTGTTCCGGGTGTTGCAGTAAGTGACACGATTAAACGTATTGATAAAGATAACTACGTAACAAAGACTCCTACGCGCTCCAAACTCCGTGCGATTCAAACTCCTCAAGGTTTTAAGCGCAAGGTGCTCATCGCTGCCCACAAGAGCAAAGATGAAATGACAGATGATGCAGGTTTAGTTGAAGAACGCGGTGTCAGTGTGAAGGTCATTGCCGGAGAGCCCGAAGCTTTTAAGATCACTACTCCTGATGACTTAGCACTTGCACTGAAGTATCTTGTCGGAGGCGCAAACGAAGATATGCGAGCTGGAGTTGGAACAGACGCTCATGCATTCTCTGCAGACTCATCAAGGCCGCTATGGCTTGCTGGAATTAATTGGATAGGTGAAGTCGGCGTTGATGGGCATTCAGATGGCGATGTTGCAGCACATGCTATTTGCGATGCACTCTTATCTGCTGCATCTCTTGGCGACTTAGGAAGTAATTTTGGAACAGATAGGCCTGAATATGCCGGCGCATCTGGGGCTAAGTTATTGCAGGAGACTCTAGTAAAAATTAGCGATGCTGGTTTTTCTATCAACAATGTCAGCGTTCAGATTGTTGGTAATCGTCCAAAGATCGGTGCTCGCAGAGCCGAATGCATTTCTGCGCTATCAACTGCTCTTGGCGGGGCAGCCGTATCAGTATCAGCAACGACAACCGATGGACTTGGCTTCACAGGTGAAGGCAAAGGATTATCAGCGATAGCTACTGCGCTTATTATCCGCAGTAATAAGTAGAGATTGGGCAAATTTATCAAGGTAGAATTGCCTAATGAGTGAGCTACATTTATATAACACAGCTACTCGCAGCCTTGAAAAATTTAAGCCAATTAACCCTGGCAAGGTCGGAATCTACTTGTGCGGAGCAACCGTGCAAGCACCTCCACATATCGGTCACATAAGAAGTGGCGTGAACTTTGATATCTTGCGCCGCTGGCTTCTTGCATCTAACTTTGATGTGAACTTCATCCGTAATGTCACCGACATTGACGACAAGATCTTGCATAAAGCAGTACATGAAGAGATGGCCTGGTGGGCTGTTGCCATGAAATATGAGCGCGCATTTACGCAGGCCTACGCAGCTCTCAACGTCATGCCTCCAACGTATGAACCACGAGCAACTGGCCACATCACCCAAATGACCCAGCTCATGCAGATCTTGATCGATAACGGCAGCGCCTATGCGCCGGGAAATGGCGATGTGTATTTAGAGGTAAGAAAACTTGCCTCTTATTTAACTTTATCTAACCAAAAGCTTGATGATCTACAACCAGCAGATGATGCAGATCTCACATTTAAAAAAGACCCACGCGACTTTGCACTCTGGAAAGCAGCAAAACCAGGAGATCCATCATGGCCAACACCATGGGGCCCAGGACGTCCTGGATGGCACGTTGAGTGCTCTGCAATGGCGCATGCCTATCTTGGAGAATCTTTTGATATCCATGGCGGCGGCTTAGATTTGATTTTCCCTCATCATGAAAATGAAATTGCGCAATCACAAGCTGCAGGCTGGGGTTTTGCAAATACATGGATGCATAACGCATGGGTGACAACTTCTGGTGAGAAGATGTCGAAATCTCTCGGTAATTCACTACAAGTAGTTGAAATTCTCAAGAAGGTACGCGGAATAGAGCTTCGTTGGTATTTAGGAAGCGCTCATTACCGTTCAATGTTGGAGTTCTCTTTTGAAGCGCTAGAAGAAGCAGCTGTGAACTTTCGCCGTATTGAAGGATTCCTTAAGCGCAGCAGCGAGGTATTAGGCAAAAACGTTGAGCCAGTTATTTCTTCTTCTTTTGCCGATGCGATGAATGATGATCTTGCAGTTCCGGCTGCACTAGCCGGTATTAGCGAATCACTTCGCCTAGGCAATACTGCTCTTACATCGAATGATAAAAAGGGAATCGAGACTAGCGCTTCAGAGATCCGGGGAGCTTTATCGATTCTTGGCTGTGATCCCTTTGATGAAGTATTTGCAACCAGCTCAAGTGATGATCAATCAGTGCTAGATGGCCTAGTTGCACTTGCCTTGCAGCAAAGAGCAGCAGCAAGAGAACGTAAAGATTTTGCATCAGCAGATGCAATTCGTGATCAAATAGCGGCGCTTGGTGTCATTCTTGAAGACACCCCACAGGGCACCAGATGGAGTCTTTCATAATGCGCCCAGGTAAAAAACGTCGTGAAGCAGAGAGCACAGGACCACGTGGTCCTCGTAAAAGTGCACCATCAGATCGCACACGACCTATGGAATCTCGCCGTGAAACTAAGCCAAGCGGAGACGCAGTAGCCGGACGTAACAGCGTCGTTGAAGCACTTCGCGCAAAAGTTCCTGCAAAAGAGTTACTCATCGCTCAGCGCGCTGAGATTGATGATCGCATGACTGAGTCGATGCGCCTTGCTAAGAATCAAAACCTTTTAATTAAAGAAGTAGCACGTGGTGTTCTAGATGGACTTACTGGAACAACAATGCACCAAGGTATTGCTCTTGTTATTAAGCCATTTGCCTACACAGCATTTACTTTGCTTCTTTCTCAAGCAAAGAAGCCAGGCTTGCTTATTGGTTTAGATGGAGTGACTGATCCACATAACTTAGGAGCGATTGTTCGCTCTGCTGCAGCATTTGGAGCAGATGGTGTTGTTATTCCTGAGCGCCGTACAGCTGCAATGACGGGTTCTGCATGGAAAGCATCTGCAGGAGCAGCAGCGCGCTTACCTATTTCTCAAGTAACAAATCTCGTTCGCTCATTAGAAGATGCAAAAAAAGCTGGTTATTTTGTTGTTGGCTTAGATGCAGATGGCGATGAAAGCCTGCCAAAGTTTTCACTTGCAAAGGAATCTGTTTATCTCATTGTTGGAAGTGAAGGAAAAGGTCTATCAAGACTTGTTCGCGAGAAATGCGATCTGATCCTGTCTATCCCTATGCAGTCAGAAGTGGAGTCACTCAATGCAAGCGTGGCTACAGCGATCGTCCTGCAACAGATTGCAGCGTCTCGGGCCGAATAGGGCGGGTAGAATAAGCACCTTAGACACCTGCAAGTCACCTTGCGTTCATCTAGTTAAGGAAAAATTCTTCCCATGTCATACCTGATCTCAGAAAACCCGCGCGAGCGTCTGATCGATCGGGAGCTAACATGGCTTGCATTCAATGAGCGCGTACTTGAACTTGCCGAAGATCCACAAACTCCACTGCTCGAGCGATGCAGATTTCTTGCAATCTTCTCATCAAATCTTGATGACTTTTTTATGATCCGAGTTGCGACCCTGAAGCGCAAACTCGAAACGGGCGTGACGAAGGCAAATACCGCGGGTTACACACCTGCACAGCTCATGTCAGAGATTTCACAAAAGACCCAAGAACTTCTTCAGCGTCAGTCAAAGACTTTTCATGAGGAGATATTGCCCGCACTGAGAAAATACAATATTGAAATTGCTACTTGGGCCTCCTTAGATGCAAACGAGATAGAGAACGTTAATAAAGTCTTTAGGTCAAAGATTTTCCCGGTCCTAACTCCCTTAGCCGTTGACCCATCACACCCATTTCCTTACATTTCAGGGTTATCTTTAAATTTGGCAGTTGTTGTTGTGCATCCTGAGACAAGTGAAGAGTTATTTGCCCGAGTAAAAGTTCCTTCAAATATTCCTCGCTTCGTTGAGACCGGCAAGGCCGGAAGCCGTAGGTTTGTTACCTTAGAAGAAGTAATCACAGCTAATTTATCTGAGCTCTTTCCGGGTATGGAGATTAAGGATCACTACACATTCCGCCTTACTCGTAATGCAGATCTAGAACTTGAAGAAGAAGAATCTGAAGATCTTCTGGCTTCCATGGAACAAGAGTTATTGCGCCGTAAGTTTGGTCCGCCGGTTCGCCTTGAAGTAGATGCTGATATCAATCCAGATTTACTCAAGACTTTGATGGCAGAGCTCACAGTTCAAGAAGAAGACATCAGCCGTTACAAAGAACCACTTGATCTAACAGGACTTAATCAAATTGCTGATATCGACATGCCAGAGCTTCGCTTCCCAGTATTTCGCAATCAAGTTCCACAAGATTTTAGAGAGATAGACCCAAAATCAACTGATGAGTTTTTTGCCGCAATCAGGCGAAGAGAAATCATCTTGCACCACCCGTATGAATCTTTCACGGCATCTGTTGTGAGGTTTTTAGAATCTGCAGCAACTGATCCACATGTCCTTGCTATTAAGCAGACGCTCTATCGCACCTCCGGTGACTCACCGATTATTGATGCTTTAGTAGAAGCAGCAGAATCAGGAAAACAAGTACTTGCTGTCATTGAAATCCGTGCTCGCTTTGATGAGCTTGCAAACGTGCGCTGGGCAAGAAAGCTTGAAGATGCTGGTGTGCACGTTGTGTATGGGCTGATCGGGCTAAAAACGCATGCAAAGCTCTCACTCATTGTCAGACAAGAGACAAACGGTATTCGCCGCTATGTTCACATCGGCACAGGAAATTACAACCCTAAGACAGCCCGTTTATATGAAGATTTTGGATTGCTCTCGGCAGATCCAGTTCTTGGCGAAGATGTAAATAAGCTTTTTAATCAACTCTCAGGCTTTGCCCCGCAGACAGATTTCTCCAGACTTCTTGTTGCTCCTCGCACATTTCGTAGCGGCTTACTTGAGCGCATTGATCGCGAGATCCAAAATCAGAAAGATGGAAAGCCTGCCTTTATTCGTTTAAAACTCAATGC
>CAIUAO010000013.1 GCA_903897155.1 uncultured Actinomycetes bacterium
ATCCAGTGCAGTCTTTTCAGATGTTGCTGTCGTGTCTCGCAGTTTCCCCTCTAGGTCAACATAGGAAATCCGCCAGTAGTTTTTGTCTGGTTTTGGTGCATAAATTCTGATTCCAAAATCAGTTATATATGATGCTTTTGTTTTCTTATTAGTAGTCATTACTCGCCCTTTCTGAAGCGCACGCCATTAATTACAAAGACCTTGCCTTTTGGCGAGATCTGATTCTGTGTTTTTGGTTTTAAAGTGGATTTGCGAGAAAGCAGCCATTCTTCGAATTCGGTGGTCTCCCACCGCAAAGTTCGAGAATTGATGGCAATCGGAGCCGGAAAGGAGCGTTCGTGAATTAAGGCGTAGACCGCCGAACGACCTATTCCTAGCCTGGCTTGGATATCTTTTACTTTCAGCAACTCGTTCATTGATATGAATAGTGTGAAAATGCAAAACTTCTGCATACGAATTTTTTGAGTCTTTGGGAAAACCTTTGGGAAAGTGCTTTCGCGGTAGGTCGCAATTAAGTAAAAATTGCGCGAAAGTATTGATAAATACTTGCGTCCCAGGCAGGAGTTGAACCTGCGACCTACCGCTTAGGAGGCGGTTGCTCTATCCACTGAGCTACTGGGACTAGTTGGCTTAATTAGCCAATAGTCAGAGTAGTAGCTGTTGCAGCCACTGGGATAGAACTTAACCCTTGCCTTGCAGGGCCTTGAATAAGTTTCCCGTTTAAAGCAAAAACAGAGCCATGGGCAGGACATACCCATTTATTTCCATCTTCCATTACTCCAGCGCCATTATGAGGGCACACAAGGCTTAGGGCAGAGAATCCTTTAACTCCAGCAGCCGTGCGAACGATTCCAAGTTGTGAACCATCATTGAGATTAAGAATCACAGCTCCACCGACTTTTGCTAATACTTTATTTGCAGCAAGTGTGACTTGAATCTTTCCATTTTTAAGTTGAGTGATACCGGCAGCTGCTTGCGCTGCTTCTGGAAGAAAATCAGCACCGAGTCCAAGAGAAAGCACAGCAACACCGCAGAGCACGCTGCGACGAGAGATATTCGTGTCTTTCACTGTTCATTCCTTCCGTTAGCCTCAAGTAATGGCCATAGGCACTGAGCGAGGATACCTAAAACTGCGCCTAATCGCGATCTCGATCTTGCTTTTGCACCTTGGAGTTCGCCTAGTATTTAGAAATCCATCACCTTTTGCAGACTTAATCCTCTTTAATACGGTGGCATTTTTAGCGGCGGCCGTTGCATTCTCCGCTCCTTTATTTAACGACCAACTTGCCGTTCTTGCTTTGGGATGGGCTTTTGTTATTTGGGGCGCAGGATCATCTATTTCAACATGGAATTCTTTTTATGACTTTCAGATATGGCCTACTTCATCGGAGGTTGCCTACTCACTTTTCTATCCGCTAGTTCTCTTTGCACTTCTTCGGGCTCTAACATCTCGTAATAAACCAAGCGCGCTTGAACTACTTGATATTGTGATCATCACCTTTGGCATGTCTAGCCTGATCGCATCATTTTTCCTTAAAACTGCCATGCTTCACTTTGTTGGAAGCCAAGCAACGGTATTTCTCTCAATTCTCTACCCCGTAGGAGACGTTGTCTTACTAGCTATCGCGGTTGTGATTGTCGTGCTGCAAGTGAAAGTGTTGCGCTCATTCCTGTTTCTCATTGGAATAGCAATCTTCACAGCAACAGATCTCATCTTTTTATGGAAGTCGGCAACGACAGGTTACGCATTTGCTTCACTCATCGATGATGGTTGGCTGCTAGGCCTACTGATCATGTCCGAAGCGCTCTGGCATCGAGGCGGTGAAGCACCGATGAGTGATCGTATTACCTCAATCGCTGCAACAATCGCGCTCATCTTTAGTTCAACAATACTTATTACAGCTGCAGTTAAACGTGGCTACTTCCCCGCTTTTGCCCTTATTCCAGCAATACTGACGATCGCACTTGCATTTATCAGAATGGGTATTGCGCTACGTGAAGCGCGCAGCGCCTCACATGATCGGGAGTTAGCGCGAATTGATGAGCTCACAGGTCTTGCTAACAGGCGCCGCTTTCTTGCAGAGATAGATGCACTTGCGCCCCATGATGGAACGTTGTTACTGATGGATCTTGATGGTTTTAAATCAGTTAATGACACCCTTGGTCATGGTGTGGGTGATGAACTACTTCAACATATCGCGGTCAGATTTTCCCGCGTTATTCCATCAGATTCACTACTTGCTCGCCTTGGAGGCGATGAATTTGGCGTAATAGTTCATGGAGGTGCTCAAGTGGGTTTAGATATAGCACTTGCATTGCGATCATCACTTAGTTATCCATATAACATTGGAACATC
>CAIUAO010000014.1 GCA_903897155.1 uncultured Actinomycetes bacterium
CGTTGGCTTAAGAATGTAGGTGACACAATTAATGTGGATGAGCCTCTTCTAGAAGTTTCTACCGACAAAGTTGATACGGAAATTCCTTCACCAGTATCTGGAACAATTCTTGCTATTGATGTTCAGGTTGATTCCACTGTTGCAGTCGGTGCACGCCTTGCGTTGATTGGCAGTGCTAGCGCTGCTCCCATGCCTGCTCCCGTTGCTCCAGCTGCTCCAGCGGCCCCAGTTGCTCCAACCCCACCACCTGTTGTAGCGCCAGTTGCTGCTGCGCCAGTTGCGCCAGCAAGGCCTGTATCAGCACTCGATGATTCATATGTCACACCGATTGTTCGAAAGCTTGCTCAAGAGTTAGGTGTTGATCTCACTCGCGTTAAGGGATCAGGTGTTGGCGGACGTGTTCGTAAAGAAGATGTTCAAGCCGCTAGCAAGCCAGTAGCGCAATTTGCTGCTCCAGTAAGCGCCCAGGCAGCGCCACAAGGTGTGACACAAACAAAGCCAACAACTCCAATTGCAATCTCTCCTCTTCGCGGAACTACAGTGACAATGTCACGCCTGCGCAAAGTTATTGCTGCACGCATGGTTGAATCACTTCAAACAAGCGCCCAGCTCACAACTGTTATTGAAGTAGATGTCACAAAGATCGCGCGCCTGCGTGAGCAAGCAAAGGTTTCCTTTGCAGAGCGTGAGAGCGTTAATCTCACCTTCCTGCCATTCTTTTCTGTTGCAGTCTGTGAAGCACTCAAGCAGCACCCAGTATTAAATGCATCAGTGGAAGGTGATCAAGTCACCTATCACGGCGCAGAGCACCTTGGTGTTGCTGTTGATACTGAGCGTGGACTTCTTGTTCCAGTTATTCGTGATGCAGGAGATCTCAATATGGGCGGCGTTGCTCGCCGTATTGTTGATGTTGCTGCTCGCACACGCGATAACAAGATCAGCCCAGATGAACTAGGTGGCGGAACATTCACCATCACAAATACCGGTTCACGTGGCGCACTTTTTGATACTCCAATCATCAATCAACCACAGGTTGCAATCCTTGGAATTGGATCGATTGTTAAGCGCCCAATGGTGATGAAGGGAACAGATGGCGGAGAAACCATTGCTGTTCGTTCAATGGTTTATCTTGCACTTTCATACGATCACAGAATCGTTGATGGCGCAGATGCTGCTCGCTTCCTTGGCACACTTAAAGAGCGACTTGAAGAAGGCCGCTTTGAATCTGACCTAGGTCTCTAACTTTCATGGCAGCAAAGCGAATTGCAGTCACGGGTTCTTCTGGACTTATCGGCAGCGCACTGGTTGGTCATCTCAAAGAGCAAGGCTATGAAGTACAACGTTTAGTTCGCCGTAAGGCAACAACGAATGAGGAAATCACTTGGGATCCGCAAGCTGGAACTGTTGACCTTGATGCACTTGATGGTGTTCACGGAGTAATCCATTTAGCAGGAGCTGGTGTGGGAGATAAGCGCTGGACAAAGAAATACCGCGCAACAATTTTAAATTCTCGCTTACTTGGAACAACAGCAATCGCCCACGCTGTTGAAAAGGTAAAGCCTTCTGTATTTATTTCAGCAAGTGCAATCGGCTATTACGGTGAAACAGGCAACCGCGCTGTAACTGAAAACGATCGTGTAGGAGATGACTTTCTAGCTACCGTATGCCGCGAGTGGGAAGCAGCAGCAGACCTTGCAGGAAGTGTACGAACGGTAAAGATCCGTACAGGTTTAGTTCTAGATCCAGTCGGCGGCGCACTCGGAAGAATGCTTCCGCTCTTTCGTTTAGGCGTAGGCGGAAAGCTCGGTTCAGGAAATCAGTGGTGGTCTTGGATTACTTTGCATGATGAAATTAATGCAATAACTCATCTACTTAACTCTTCTGTGTCAGGTCCAGTTAATCTCACTTCGCCATTCCCGGTAACAAACCAAGAGTTCACTGGAACACTTGCCCGTTCACTACACCGCCCAGCACTCTTCCCGGTTCCAGGTTTTGCTCTCAAGATTGCCCTCGGTGGTTTTTCAACAGAGATTCTTGGATCAAAGAAAGTATTGCCATCAGTACTCAGTGAAGATGGCTTCGCCTTTGATTATCCGCACCTCACCGGAGCACTTGCTGCGCTCTGTGAAACAGAATCTAAGTAGGCTACCTAGATGACTTCTGTACTCACCCAAACTTCGATTGCCGTAGAGCACCTTGGTTTAGTTGACTATATGAATACATGGAATTACCAACGCGAACTCGTCAACGCAATTGCAGAAGAGACAAAGCCCAACACTTTGCTTCTTCTTGAGCATCCTTCTGTTTACACAGCAGGGCGCATGACCAAGATTGATGAGCGTCCAGTAGATGGAACTCCAGTTATTGATGTGGACCGCGGCGGAAAGATCACGTGGCACGGGCAAGGCCAACTTGTTGGTTATCCGATTGTGAAACTCAAGAATAGAAATGACGTTGTAGGTTTTGTACGGGAGATAGAAAAGGCACTTATTGAAGTATGCGCTGATTTTGGCATTGCTACTGAGCAATATTGCGATAGATCAGGTGTGTGGATCAGGGACGCTCAAGGTGATCGCAAGATAGCTGCCATTGGCATCCGCGTTTCTAAGGGTGTCACGATGCACGGCTTTGCACTCAACGTGAATCCCGATATGAGCGCATTTTCTAAAATTGTTCCTTGCGGTATTCCAGATGCTGATGTCACTTCTATGGCAACAGAACTTGGACGCGCCATCGATATCGCTGAAGTAACTCAAAGTGTTGAAAAAAGAATTATCAAAGCTCTTGAAGGGGTGACTTCATGACACTTGCCCCAGAGGGTCGCCGCCTACTTCGCATTGAAGCACGTAATGCCGCTGTGCCAATTGAGCGCAAACCAGAGTGGATTAAAACTCGTGCCAATATGGGCCCTGAATACACAAAACTTCGTTCACTTGTCGTGCGCGAAGGTCTTCACACTGTCTGCCAAGAAGCAGCCTGCCCAAATATCTTTGAATGCTGGGAAGATCGGGAAGCGACATTTCTTATTGGCGGAGAACGTTGCACGCGTCGTTGTGACTTTTGCAATATTGATACAGGTAAACCAGAACCACTCGATCGCGATGAACCAAGGCGTGTTGCTGAATCTGTACAGAGCATGGAACTTCGTTACGCAACGATCACTGGTGTGACACGTGATGATCTAGATGATGAAGGTGCTTGGCTCTATGCAGAGACAATTCGCGCCGTTCACGCCCTTAACCCAGATACAGGCGTTGAAATGCTCGCTCCAGATTTCAGTGGCAAGGCTCATCTGCTTAATGAAGTATTTGAAACCCGCCCAGAGGTCTTCGCCCACAACCTTGAAACTGTTCCCCGTATCTTTAAAGAGATCAGGCCTGCATTTAGATATGACCGATCACTGGATGTTCTTTCACAAGCCCAAGCATTTGGCTTAGTAACAAAGTCCAATCTCATTCTTGGAATGGGTGAGACGCGCGAAGAAGTCTCACAAGCACTTCAAGATCTCCATGACGCGGGATGCGATCTGATAACTATTACGCAGTATCTTCGCCCAACACCGAAGCATCATCCTGTTATACGTTGGGTAAAGCCCCACGAGTTTGTTGAACTTGCAGCAGAAGCAGAAGAGATTGGTTTCCTTGGAGTAATGAGCGGCCCACTTGTTCGTTCAAGCTATAGAGCGGGCAGACTTTATAAACAAGCACAGGAGAAGAAGGCTCTGCTTCGTGGCTGATCTGGTCTATCCCCCAGTAATTGTTGCAATAAAGACTCTTTGGAAATATTTAGGTCTGCGCTTTGATTTTGAAGGTACCCAAAATATTCCAAGAAACGGTGGCGCGGTAATCTGCATGAACCATATCGGCTATCTAGATTTTGCCCTCGTTGGTACCGCAGCCCTCCCCTCCACTCGCTACATCCGCTTTATGGCAAAGCGTGAAATCTTTGACCATAAAATATCTGGACCACTTATGCGCGGCATGCACCACATCAGCGTTGACCGCGACAGCGGAACCTCCTCATTTGTCGCTGCCCTTCGTGCTCTTCGCAATGGAGAGATTGTTGGAATATTTCCTGAAGGGACAACATCTCTGAGTTTTGAGATCGATGAACTCAAAAGTGGCGCAGTCCGTTTAGCAATGAGCGCTGGTGTGCCAATTATTCCTGCAGCAGTGTGGGGTAGCCAGAGAATCATTACGAAAAAGAGAAAACCAGATTTTGGACGCAATAAATTTCCAATTTCAGTCTCTTTTGGTGAGCCATTTGTCGTCACAAAGGGTGATGATGTTGAGTTAGCTGAGGCTGAATTAAAGAAGCGCATGCTCAAACTTTTAGATTCGGTCCAATCCAATTATCCTGACTCCCATACAGGTCAATGGTGGGCGCCGGCTCGCTTAGGTGGCACAGCAATAACGCTAGAGGAATCACGCAAGCAACGCGCAAAGGAGCAAGACAATGGCTGAACCAGAGAAGCAAGGACAACTAGCTGTTCTCAAGGATGCATTTGCCTTAACAAGAAAGAACAAGCCACTTTCTCTTCTGTGGTGCGCTCTCGCCTTTGTAGTTGTAATTATTAGTGGTTACTTCCTCGGTAAAACTCTTCATCACCCTATTTACTTTGGAATTCTTGGCATTCCTGTCGGTATCTTGGTTGCATTCTTTCTCTTCACACGCTTTGCAAACTCAGCAGCTTTTGCCAGTATTGAAAACCAGTTAGGCGCAGGAGCAAGTGTGCTGATGTCTATCCGTAAAGGATTCACAACAACTCCTGCTGTTAGTGTCTCTCGCACCCAAGATATGGTCCATAGAACTGTGGGCCGCGCTGGAATTATTTTAATTGGTGAAGGTGGCGCTGGAGTTCGCGCACTTCTCATCGATGAGCGTCGCAAGATGGAGCGCTTTATTCCAGGCATCGCAATTACTGAAATTATTGTTGGCGATCACAGTGGCCAGGTAAGTCTTCGCAAATTGCAGAAAGCAGTGAAGAAACTTCCTAAGAAGCTCTCAAAAGGCCAGCTTCGTGAAGTTCGCACTCGCTTGAAAGGCGTTGGCGGATTAAATATGCCAATTCCAAAGGGCCCAATGCCTAAGGGTGTTCGACTTCCTAAAAGATAAGTCTTAAGAGACTTCTTTTACCCAGACAACAACGCTCTTTGCAAATATATCGTGGTATCCACGACCTTCTTTTGTCATGAGTGCTGGAAAAACTAAACACAAAAGCAGCGTGCGAATGAAAACTCTGATCGCATTTACTCTCGATCCATCTGCAGCATTTACGACTTTAAGTAGCATTACCTTTTGGCCGGCAGATGAACCGGTAAGCGAGGTCAAAATAAATACTTCGATAAAGAAAAGCCCAAGTGTGGTGAATGAACTACCCGACCTATGGGGCCAGGAGATGAGCCCAGTAACCAAGAGGCACATGAACCAATCGATGGTCAGGGCGGCTAGGCGGCGGCCAAATGAGGCCTGGGTGAGCATGACCAAAGGCTAACTCACGTGAGCCTGCCCACTGCCCAAGCACTCGAAACATGACTGTAACACTGCGGTTATCGCATTTTGGCCCTGAGATCCTATGATTTCGCCATCAGGAAAAAAGCCACCATGCCCATCGATGCGCTTGGTCGGATATCTGACTAATAATCGGGAGACAAATGTTTAAGAATTCATCTGAAATTTTTGCTTTCATCAAGAAAGAAGATGTGAAGCTTGTTGATATCCGCTTCATTGATCTGCCAGGTGTTCAGCAACACTTTAACGTTCCAGTTGAGTCATTTGATGAAGCAGTCTTCACTGATGGCTTGATGTTCGATGGTTCATCGATCCGTGGATTCCAAGCTATTCACGAATCAGATATGAAGCTTCTGCCAATCCCAAGCAGCGCATTCGTAGATCCATTCCGCAAGGAAAAGACACTTGTCATTAACTTCTCAGTTCACAACCCAATCGATGACTCTCCATATAGCCGCGACCCACGTGGTGTTGTTGCTAAGGCAGTTGAATATTTAAAGTCAACCGGTATCGCTGACACAGCATTCTTTGCTCCAGAAGCAGAGTTCTATGTCTTTGATGAAGTGAACTTCGCAACTTCTCAGAACTCTTCTCACCACTTCATCGATTCAGTAGAAGGCGCTTGGAATACCGGCCTTGATATGGAATCAGATGGTTCACCTAACCGTGGTTACAAGACCCGCTACAAGGGTGGATATTTCCCAGTATCACCAACAGATCAACTCGCTGACATCCGCGATGCGATGGTTATGGCACTTGGCAAGGTTGGACTACTTGTTGAGCGCTCACACCACGAAGTTGGTACAGCTGGTCAGATGGAAATTAACTATCGTTTCAGCGACATTCTTCAAGCCGGCGATGATGTCATGAAGTTCAAATACATCATTAAAAATGTAGCTTGGGAAAATGGCAAGACCGCAACATTTATGCCAAAGCCACTCTTTGGTGATAACGGTTCAGGTATGCACGTTCACCAATCATTATGGAAAGACGGCAAGCCACTGTTCTTCACAGATGGAACATATGGAGATCTTTCAGATATGGCCCGTTGGTATATCGGCGGACTCTTGAAGCACGCTCCATCACTTCTTGCTTTCACTAACCCAACAGTGAACTCATATCACCGTTTGGTTCCTGGATATGAAGCACCTGTAAACCTCGTGTACTCAGCGCGTAACCGCTCTGCTTGTATTCGTATTCCAATCACAGGTAAAAATCCAAAGGCAAAGCGCATTGAGTTCCGTTGCCCAGATCCATCATCAAATCCATACCTAGCATTTGCAGCAATGCTTATGGCTGGTATCGATGGAATTCAGAACAAGATTGAGCCAATGGCTCCAGTCGATGTTGATCTTTACGAGTTGGAAGGCGCAGAAGCTGCAGCTATCCCACAAGTTCCTGGTTCACTTCCTGAGGTTCTTGATGCTCTTGAAAGCAATCATGACTTCCTTACAAAGGGTGGCGTATTCACACCAGATCTCATTGAAACATGGATCAACTACAAGCGCACAGCAGAAGTTGATTATGTTCGTCTTCGTCCACATCCAGCAGAGTTCGAGCTGTATTACGACATCTAAGCCTTAACTGCGGTTCATCCGTCCACAAAAGCTCCTAAGAAATTAGGAGCTTTTGTCTTTCTTCTGGTGAGAAAGTGAGTCAGTTAATCTCCAGTAAGATCAGTTAGTGATTGCTACCCAGAGTGTTGAACTACGTGCTGGGGCCCGTCTACTCGTAAAAGATGTGACAGTACGCATCAACCATGGCGACCGTATCGGTTTTGTGGGAAGAAACGGCGCTGGTAAATCAACCCTTGCAAAAGTATTAGCCGGTGAAGGCTTGCCTGCTGGTGGGCAAGTTCTGCGCACAGGAACGATCGGCTATCTCCCCCAGGATCCTCGTACGGGTGATCAAGATGAAAGCGTTATTAATCGTATTCTCTCTGCCAGGGGTCTGGATCAAATTGTTAGTCGCATGCGCAAAGCAGAAGATGCGATGGCGACTGCTACACCTGAAGAGCTAGAAGATGCGATGGAGAAGTACTCACGCATCAACCAAGAGTTTGATGTTGCCGGCGGATATAGCGCGCAGTCAGAAGCTGAATCGATCGCCACAAACTTAGGCCTTCCAGAGCGTCTATTTGAAGACACACTCCAAGGTCTTTCGGGTGGTCAAAGACGTCGAGTTGAACTCGCTCGCCTGCTCTTTAGTGGCGCTGAGACGTTGCTACTCGATGAACCTACAAACCAC
>CAIUAO010000015.1 GCA_903897155.1 uncultured Actinomycetes bacterium
GATCGCTTATGGAATGACTGCCCTCGTATTGCACTTGAAATCGTAGAAGCGCGCTAATTTATGCCTGAGTCTGCCCGCATAGTTCTTTGGCGCCATGGACAGACGGATTGGAATATTCAAAACCGTTTCCAAGGTCACTCCGATATTCCTTTAAATAAAGTAGGGGAGTATCAAGCAACTCATGCTGCAAAGATCTTGGCTGCGATGGTGCCAAGTAAAATCATTGCAAGTGATCTCATGAGAGCCAAGCAAACTGCTGCAAAGTTAGCTGAACTGCTAAGCCTTCCTGTTGCTATTGATCCTGATCTTCGCGAAACAAATGGTGGAAATTGGGAAGGCAAAACAGGAGAGCAGAACCGAGAAGAAGATCTTGAGCGCTTTACTGGTTGGCTCAGTGGCGCCGATGTGCGCGCAGGTGAGATTGGTGAATCACGAACAGAAGTTGCAACGCGCGCAGTTCGCGCAATTGAAAAGGCAATACAAGGTGAGAGCGGAACAATTGTTTTTGTTACTCATGGCGGAGCAGCACGGTGCGCTCTAGGTAAGTTATTAGGAATTGCATATCCACAATGGGCAGCACTGGGTGGTCTTTCCAATGCATGTTGGAGCGTTTTAGAGCGAGATCGAAATGATCGTTGGACTTTAGCTGAGCACAATGCAGGCTCTATTCCTGAACCTGTTTTTGGCAATGAAACTGGCGCTTAAAATAAGATAGAGTGCGCTTTCTTGTTCAGTAATGTGAACTGGGGGATATGGCGCAGTTGGTAGCGCGCTTCCATGGCATGGAAGAGGTCAGGGGTTCGAATCCCCTTATCTCCACATATGAAAAATAAAGTTCAAATACCTGCGCACTGGGATACCTCTGCCATTCCTGACCAGACCGGTAAGAATTTTCTTATTACAGGAGCAACCAGCGGCTTAGGTTTAGAAACTGCCAAGGCGCTTGCCGCAAAGAATGCTCACGTCACTATCACTGCAAGAAGCACAGAAAAAGGTGAGAAGGCGCTCAAGCAAACAGGAGCTCAGGAATTTATTGAGCTAGATCTTGCAGATCTTTCTAGCGTGCATAAGGCAGCAAAAGAAGTAACAAAGAAGTATGACGTTGTCTTTCTTAATGCCGGAATTATGGTGCCTCCTTTTGCCAAGACTGTTGATGGTTTTGAATCCCAGATGGCAACAAATCATCTTGGCCACTTTGCCTTTGCCGGACTCATTGCCAAACAGATCACAGGTCGTTTAGTTCTTACTTCAAGCTTTGCCCACAGAATGGGAACTCTGGGAGATGGAACTCAGAAAGATATTGAGAAGCGAATCCGTGGAATAGGTAAGTACTCACCATGGGTGGCTTACGGAGATTCCAAACTCGCCAATTTACTTTTTGTTTATGAACTTGAGCGGATGAGATTGAAGAACGGTGGATTTATTCCAGTTGCCGCTCATCCAGGCTGGGCCCAAACAAATCTTTTCTCTCATGATGAGAAGATCAATATTTTTGCAAAGATGGGCGATCTCTTCGGACGAATTGCGCAAAGCGCTGCTCAAGGCGCCCTACCTCAATTATGTGCGGGAACCTATCCTGGAATTACCAAGAGCGTTTTTATCGGGCCTGAGCATTTTGAATTACGTGGGCACCCAAAGATTACCCGCGGCAAGTCACTGGCCTATGACGCAGAGTTAGCTGCCAACCTATGGCAGGTATCGCAATCATTAACAGGTGTGACATGGGAGAATTCTGCTCATGCATGAGGCCTATGACTTCCATGGAATTCAGGAGAAGTGGCTTCCGATATGGGACAAATTAGAACCATTTAAATCTGGCAGGGTCGATGATGCACGCCCAAAGAAATATATCTTAGATATGTTTCCTTACCCATCTGGTGATTTACATATGGGTCACGCAGAGGCATATGCACTTGGTGATGTAATTGCCCGTTACTGGATTCAAAAAGGTTTTAATGTCATGCATCCCATCGGATGGGATTCATTTGGTCTGCCAGCAGAAAATGCTGCTATCAAACGTGGAAGTGATCCCCGTGAGTGGACCTATGAAAATATTGAAATTCAAAAGGCATCTATGCGCCGTTATGCATGTTCTTTTGACTGGGATCGTGTTCTACATACTTCTGATCCTGAGTATTACAAATGGAATCAATGGTTATTCCTTGAGATGTATAAGAAAGGTCTTGCTTATCGCAAAGACTCAGCAGTGAACTGGTGTCCAAGTTGCCAGACAGTATTAGCAAATGAGCAGGTAGTTGCAGGGCTCTGTGAGCGCTGTGATAGCGCAGTAACAAAGAAGAAGCTCAACCAGTGGTATCTCAAGATCACAGATTATGCCGATCGCTTGCTCGATGACATGGAGCAATTAGAAGGCAAGTGGCCTGAGAAAGTTCTTATGATGCAGCGCAACTGGATCGGCCGCTCACAAGGCGCCGAAGTTAGCTTTGAAATTGAAGGAAGAAGTGAACCTGTCACTATCTACACAACACGCCCTGACACTTTATATGGCGCTACTTTTATGGTTGTTGCTGTCGATAGCGCACTTGCAGCAGAGCTTGCTCATGCAACGCCGGCGGAGAAAGCTTTCGCAGAGTATTTAGATAAGACAAAAGCGGCAAGTGATATCGATCGTCTTGCAACAGATCGCCCAAAGAGCGGCGTCTTTTTAGAGCGTTATGCAATTAATCCCGTTAACGGGGAGAAGATTCCAATCTGGGCAAGTGATTATGTATTAGCTGATTACGGTACTGGGGCCATCATGGCTGTGCCAGCACACGATCAACGCGATCTAGATTTCGCTCGCGCAATGAAACTTCCTGTCAGAGTTGTTGTCAATACTGGCGAGGAAGATCCAAGTGCAACTGGTATTGCCACAGGCGGTGACGGAGAACTTGTGAACTCTGGATCTCTTAACGGCCTTTCTAAAGATGAAGCGATTAAAAAGATTACCCAAGAGCTTGCTGCAAAGGGCTTAGGAAAAAGCGCGAAGAACTATCGCCTGCGCGATTGGCTGATCTCTCGTCAACGCTTCTGGGGAACACCTATTCCTATTATTCATTGCCCTAAGTGCGGAGAAGTTGCTGTTCCAGAGGCGCAGCTTCCAGTTGAGCTACCGAGCGCAAAAGGATTAGATCTAAAGCCAAAGGGCGCATCACCACTTGGAGCACTTGATGAGTGGGTAAATGTGAAGTGTCCAACGTGCGGGGCAGATGCCAAGCGTGATGCTGACACGATGGATACATTCTTTGATTCCTCTTGGTACTTTCTTCGTTACACAAGTGTGAATAACACCCAAAAGGCTTTTGATGACGCGGCAGTAAAAACATGGCTCCCTGTTGATCAATATGTCGGGGGAGTTACACACGC
>CAIUAO010000016.1 GCA_903897155.1 uncultured Actinomycetes bacterium
CAGATCAATTTATGCTCAAT
Organism: uncultured Actinomycetes bacterium; assembly: GCA_903897155.1. GTDB lineage: Bacteria > Actinomycetota > Actinomycetes > Nanopelagicales > Nanopelagicaceae > PALSA-747. The sequence goes on from CAIUAO010000016.1 coordinate 21, forward strand.
ATCAAATATCGCTATTTGAGAGCCCACAACGTTGTGATGCGTAACCCTATCAGGCTAGTTATTCAGCTAATAAATCTGGGCTCAGCCCTGCTTCTGTATCGGGGATTCCAAGGTCGTGGGCACGCTTATCGGCCATTGCAAGAAGTCTTCTGATTCGTCCTGCGATCGCGTCTTTGGTCATAGGAGGGCTTGCAAGGGAACCTAACTCTTCAAGACTTGCTTGGCCATGTTGGATACGCAGCTCTCCTGCCTCTTTTAGATGATCAGGGATCTCTGGTCCAAGTATTTCTAACGCGCGAGAAACCCTCGCAGATGCTGCTACAGCAGCTCTCGCTGATCTGCGTAAATTTGCATCATCAAAGTTTGCTAAACGATTTGCAGTCGCACGAACTTCACGGCGCATCCGACGCTCTTCCCAAGCAAGAACACTTTCATGGGCGCCAAGGCGCGTGAGTAGCGCGCCAATTGCATCACCGTCTCTAATAACAACACGATCAACGTTTCTTACTTCCCTTGCTTTCGCTGTAATGCCAAGTCGTCTAGCAGCTCCAACAAGTGCAAGCGCCGCTTCAGGCCCTGGGCAAGTAATCTCAAGTGCAGATGAGCGGCCCGGCTCAGTAAGTGAACCATGGGCAAGAAATGCCCCACGCCATGCTGCTTCTGCATCGCAAATGCCAGCTGAAACTACTTGCGGTGGCAATCCTCTAATTGGACGTGCATTTGAATCAACAAGACCAGCTTGACGCGCTAGTGCGTCTCCATCTGCAACAACACGAACAACATACCTACTTCCTTTGCGTAACCCACTCGGCGAGAGAACTGACAACTCGCTTTCGTGACCGTAAATCTCTGAAATATCTTTACGTAAACGTCTTGCAGTTTGAGCTGCATCTAATTCAACTTCAATAACTATTTTTGCAGCTGCAATATGAAGCCCGCCGGCAAAACGTAGCAGCGCCGAGACTTCAGATTTACGGCAACATGGTTTAGAGACAGACAGACGACTGAGCTCATCTTTAACTGCTGCAGTCATTGCCATGCGGCAATTTAAGCAGGGTTCACGCCATAATGTGGCTGAAAACTGAGGTCAATTTTTCTGGATCATGATGGAAACTTCCAGGAGTTTCAGCAACATCAGATATAACTAATTGCCCTCCTAAACCCTCAACCATTCCTTGAAGCTTGGAATTGACTGACATTGAGCTTGGGTCAGCAATCGCATAATCAATTTTTAAATCAGGAACATGGCGAAGAATAAATTCCAAATGATCTTCGGGTGATGAGCCAGCAAATTCATCTGCGCTCTCAGGTTCTGGAAGATTAAACACAATAACTTTCTTAGCACCTGATATACGAACAGCTTCTGCTTGTTCAGGTAGCAAGAAGTGAGGCATCACACTAGAAAACCAAGATCCTGGGCCAAATGTGATCCAATCAGCGTTAGTGATGGCAGTAATCGCTTCTTTAGTTGCCTTGGGTGAATTTGGGATCAATTGTAGAGACTCTACTTTTCCTATTGCTGTCGCTACTTGAACCTGACCTCGAACGATATGCCTTCCTGCAGAACTTATAAATGTTCCCTCAATATCAAGTGGATCAAGTGACATTGGCAGTACATCACCCACAATTCGCAGCAGATTTCCCACCTGACGAATTCCATGGACAGGATCTCCATTTTTATCCCAGAGTGCCATCAGTAATAAATTCCCGACAGGATGGCCATCTAAGGGTCCATCACTTGTAAATCTGTACTGGAGTATGTCCGCCCAACCACGACCCCATTCATCATCGCTGCATAGCGCAGCCAGTGCCATACGCAAATCCCCTGGTGGCAAAAAACCAAACTCATCACGCAATCGCCCACTTGAACCACCGTTATCCGCAACGGTGACAACAGCGGTTAGATTCTGACTAATCGATCTAAGCGCGCGCAAAGTAACTGATAAACCATGACCACCGCCTAGTGAAACAATCTTAAGATTCTTCATAGCTCCCTGCCCAAATCGCGGTGGACAGATGCTGCAACTATTTTCTTTTCACCCGCTACAGGACTCGCATTGAGTCTGCGGGCAAGTTCTTCAGCAACTGCAACAGAGCGATGCTTGCCGCCAGTACAGCCCACTGCCAAGGTTAGATATTTTCTTCCCTCTTGGAAGAATCCTTTTGCCATTGTTTCAAATAACGACTGATACTTCTCTAAAAAATCTTGAACATTTGCACTATCTAATACTTTTAATGAAACTGGCTTATCTAAACCTGTCAGCGGCCTGAGCTCTGGAATCCAGTGAGGGTTGGCAATAAAACGGCAATCCATAACTAGATCAGCATCAATGGGTATCCCATACTTATATCCAAAAGAAAGAATATTTACTCGAAGGTCTGCATCCTCTACCGATTCAAAAAGGGAAGCAATCTTCTGCTCAAGTTGATGAATATTAAGTGATGAGGAATCAATAACAACATCTGCAACTGATCGAACCTCTCGGAGGCGATCTCGCTCTTTAGCAATGCCATCGAGGATACGTTCGGAGCCTTGCAAAGGATGAGGCCTGCGAGTGGACTCAAAGCGTCTGACTAAAACGTCATCAGCTGCGTCAACAAAAAGAACGCGACGTGAGATCCCACGCTCGGCAATTTCACTTAAAGCACCATTGAGTGCGTCAAAGAATTCGCGTCCTCTAACGTCAATCACTACTGCAATTTTGGGAGTGGTAGCACCTGCCATATCGCACAGATTAGAAAGCAATGATGGCGGCAAGTTGTCAACGACATACCAACCCAGATCTTCCATTGCATGCGCAACTGTTGATCGGCCAGCACCACTCATACCAGTGATAACAACTACTTCACTCGACATAGGGATGAGTCTACTCGCGAATTTCTCCAGTACTCATGTCAATGCTCTCAGATTTTGGCAGTACATCGTGAATCATTTGAGCAATCTTTTCACCGATCCCTGGAATAGATGCAATTTGTGCGATATCTGCTTTTCGAATAGCCCCCACCGAACCAAAGAGATCAAGTAGCGCCTTCCGCCGGACTTCTCCAAGTAATGGCACATCATCTAGCAAAGATTCCAACATGACTGCAGAGCGCTTAGATCTATGGAAATTGATAGCAAAGCGGTGAGCTTCATCTCTGACTCGCTGTAATAAGTAAAGTCCTTCACTATGGCGAGGGAAAATAATCGGATCTGGATTATTTGGTAGCCAAACTTCTTCTAATCTCTTTGCAAGACCAACTAATGGAATATATTCAAGACCAAGTGAAACTAGCGCTTGGTAGGCAGCATTTACTTGTGGCGCACCACCATCAACGACTATGAGTTTGGGTGGATAGGCAAACTTAGGGTTAGCTCCCCCTTGGACTTTAATCTCTTGGGGATCAATCTCACGCTCGGCAAGATATCTTTTCATCCTTCGAGTAATCACATGGTTCATTGCTCGAGTGTCATCAAAGCCTGCATCATCATCAATTGAAAATCTTCTATAGTCACTTTTCTTTGGCTGCCCATCTTCAAAAACAACCATAGACGCAACCATATGTTTGCCTTGAATATTCGAAACGTCGAAGCACTCTATACGAAGAGGTAATTCAGCGAGTGAGAGCTCATCAGAAAGCTCTTCCAAGGCTTTGCCTATAACTGCACTGTCGTTAGATCTCTTACTCAAATATTGGATGAGTGATTGCTGTGCATTGCGTTGAACAACTCTCATCATGTCGAATTTTTCCCCACGTTGGGGAACAGAGATCTTCACATTGTGCTCGCTCAGGGTCTCAAGCCAGGCTTGAACCAAAGAAGCGTCCTGTAAATCTCTGTCAATTAAGATCTCACTGGGGATCTTATTCTCGACATAAATCTTTGCTAGTGCAGATTCAATAACATCCTCATCTTCAAGGACGTCAGCTAGGTCGATGATCCAAGCTCGTGAGGCAATAATCCTTCCTTCTCTAATGGAAAATAAGGATGCCGCCGCATGTGTAATCTCCTGATGAATACCTACTAAGTCAGCTGAGAAATTATTCTTGAGCGATACCTCGGTCAATTCAGTTGTTGAACGCAGCGCAGCAAGTTGATCACGCAGTTTTGCCGCTAACTCAAACTCTTCATTCTCGGCTGCCCGCTGCATATCGCGTGTTACTGTTTCACTAATATCGGTTGGGTTTTGATCCAGGTAAGCCACAAGATTCTTAGCTACTGCATTGTGGTCTTCCTTACTGATCCATTCAACACATGGAGCAGCACACTTACCGATATCTCCAAGTAAGCATTGCCGCTTCGTTGCTACAGCGCGGTTAAAATTCGATTGGCTACATGCACGTATAGGAAATATTTTCTGCAATACATCAACCGTTCCTCGAAGTGCCCATGTATGAGTGAATGGGCCAAAATAGCGATTACCTTTTGTGTGCTTTGAACGAGTCACATAAAGCCGAGGGAAATCTTCAGAAAGCGAGACCGCTAGGTACGGGTAGGTTTTATCGTCTTTAAATTGAACATTAAATTGAGGACTTTCTGACTTAATCCATGTGAATTCAAGTGCAAGTGCCTCAATTTCGCTCCCAACAATTGTCCAATCAACACGGACAGCTGTATGCACCATGCGATAAGTCTTTGTAGCTAGGTTACTTCCAAAATATGAAGAGAGGCGATTCTTTAAATTTTTTGCTTTCCCGACATAGATAACTTTGTCATTCTTATCAAAGAAGCGATAGACCCCAGGATCTGATGGGATATTTGAGGGGCGATAATCAGCTGGATTGCTCATTGCTTTTTAACTACTTCAACACTTCTGCCAAGAATTTTCCTGTATAACTCTTTGCATCTTTAGCAACAACTTCTGGCGTGCCTTCTGCAATGACTGTTCCTCCGCCGGCGCCACCTTCTGGACCCATATCGATAACCCAGTCAGCAGACTTGATAACATCTAAATTATGCTCAATGACAATAACCGAGTTCCCAGTATCGACCAATCGGTTGAGCACAAGAAGCAGCTTTCTCACATCTTCAAAGTGAAGGCCAGTAGTTGGTTCATCTAATACATAGATTGTCCGGCCTGTTGATCTACGTTGAAGTTCTGTTGCTAACTTCACACGCTGCGCTTCACCTCCAGAGAGAGTTGGAGCTGACTGGCCTAACCTCACATATCCAAGCCCAACATCGTTGAGGGTTGTCAGATAACGAGCAATAGCTGGAACTGATTCAAAGAACTTAGATGCCTCTTCAATCGGCATATCAAGAACTTCTGAGATTGTCTTTGCTTTGTAACGAACTTCAAGTGTTTCACGGTTATAGCGTGCACCATGGCAGACCTCACATGGAACATAAACATCTGGGAGGAAGTTCATTTCAATAGTAATTGTTCCATCCCCAGAACAATTCTCGCAGCGCCCACCTTTAACATTAAAGGAGAAACGACCTTGTTGGTATCCCCTGATTTTTGCTTCTGCAGTTTCTGCAAAAAGGGCACGTACCTTGTCAAAAACTCCTGTGTATGTTGCAGGATTAGAACGTGGGGTCCTTCCAATCGGTGATTGATCGACATGTACGACTTTATCGAGTTGATCAATTCCTGAGATAGTTCTATGACGGCCTGGAACGATTCGAGCGCCATTGAGTTTATTTGCTAATACTGAATACAAGATGTCATTTACGAGAGTGGACTTTCCTGAACCACTCACTCCCGTAACTGCAGTAAATACTCCTAGAGGAAAGGAGACGTCAATATTTTTAAGGTTATTCTCTTTTGCTTCCTTAATAACAAGCACTTTCTTAGCATCAGAGGTACGACGTTTTTTAGGAATAGGGATTGATTTGCGTCCTGAGAGGTAATCTCCCGTAATCGATTCGGGGGCACTGATAAGCGCTGCATAATCACCAGAGGAGACAACTTTTCCTCCATGTTCCCCTGCTCCAGGACCGATATCTACAATCCAATCTGCCACACGAATAGTGTCTTCGTCATGCTCAACAACGATAAGAGTGTTACCTAAATCCCGAAGACGCATGAGGGTATCAATTAACCTACGGTTATCGCGCTGATGTAGCCCAATGCTTGGTTCATCTAATACGTAGAGAACACCAGTAAGCCCTGATCCAATCTGTGTTGCAAGGCGAATGCGCTGTGCTTCTCCCCCAGACAAAGTTGCCGCTGGTCGCTCCAGCGATAGGTAATCAAGACCTACATCGAGTAAAAATCCAAGGCGTGCATGCACCTCTTTAAGAACACGATCAGCAATCTTTTTCTCACGGGCATTGAGAGAGATCTTCTTTAGAAAAACCGCACAATCAGCGATTGAAAGTTCACATATCTGCCAAATATTTTTCCCACCAAGAGTTACTGCAAGAACTTCTGGTTTTAGCCTGGCTCCCTTACATACAGGGCAAGGAGTTTCGCGCATATAAGCTTCGTACTTTTCACGACTAAAGTCTGAGTCAGTTTCAGAATGCTTGCGCTGAATAAAACCTATGACACCTTCAAAGCCTGTTGAGTAATTACGGACTCGGCCGTAACGATTCTTATATTTCACGTGTACTTCATAATCTGAACCATGTAGTACTGCTTGCTTTGCCTTAACTGAAAGTTTTTTCCATGGTACATTCATAGAAAATTTCATATCTTCTGCAAGCCCAACAAGCAGGCGGTTGAAGTACTCGGCGGAGTGCCCGCCAGACCAAGGGGCAATCGCGCCATCATCTAGTGAAAGTGAATCATCTGGAACAACTAGCTCTTCATCAACTTCAAGCCTTGTTCCGATACCTGTGCAATCTGGGCAAGCTCCAAAGGGTGAGTTAAAAGAAAATGAGCGGGGCTCCATCTCTTCAAATGAAAGACCGCAGTCATGACAGGCCATATGCTCAGAAAATACTTTCTCCTTCAAAGGATCTGCAGGTTTTAAATCAACAAAGTCCAACACAACAAGGCCATTTGCTAACTTCAGCGCAGTTTCAATTGAGTCAGTTATCCGCGACTTTGACTCTTTCTTTACAGCAAGGCGGTCAACAACAACTTCAATTGAATGTTTCTCTTGCTTCTTAAGCTTTGGCACTTCATTAAGGGCGTATACAACTCCATCTACTCGAGCCCTAGAGAAGCCCTGGGTTGTGAAATCGGTAAAGAGATCAACGAACTCACCTTTTCTCTCTCGAACAACCGGAGCTAGTACTTGAAAGCGAGAGCCCTCGTCTAATTCAAGAATTTGATCAACAATATTTTGCGGTGTCTGTCTTGCAATTGGCTTCCCACAACTAGGACAGTGCGGCCTTCCTGCGCGAGCAAAAAGAAGACGCAAATAGTCATAAACTTCTGTGATCGTTCCTACAGTTGAGCGAGGATTTCGATTTGTTGATTTCTGGTCGATAGAAACGGCAGGGGATAATCCTTCTATAAAATCAACATCAGGTTTATCCATCTGACCAAGAAATTGCCGTGCATAAGCTGAGAGTGACTCAACGTACCGGCGTTGGCCTTCAGCAAAAATTGTGTCGAATGCAAGTGATGATTTTCCAGAGCCGGACAGTCCAGTAAAGACGATGAGTGCATTGCGAGGAAGATCTAAAGAAACATCTTTGAGGTTGTGTTCGCGGGCTCCACGAATAATGAGGCGATCTGTGCTCACGTTCCAGCCTCCTCCATCCCTCTTAGCTCTTTCTTAAGTTCCCTGAGTTCATCACGAAGTCTGGCTGCTAACTCGAAATGTAATTCAGAAGCTGACATCTTCATCTGCTCGGTGAGAGATTCTATGAGTGCAAGCAGCTCTTGTCTTGGCAAAGAGACTTTCTTGTCCTTTCGAACGCCTAGTGCAGGGGCTCCACCCGACTTATTCTTACTATGTTTACTCTGTGCGCTAAGGGTTTCGGTGTCCAAAGCCTCTTTTGTAATGAGATCTGTGATGTCAGCAATTTTCTTGCGCAGCGGCTGGGGATCAATCCCTCTCTCCTTGTTATAAGCAATCTGCTTGTTGCGGCGCCTATTGGTCTCATCTATTGCTTGAGTCATCGCCTTTGTCATGTTGTCGGCATACATGTGCACTTCACCGGAAACATTTCGAGCCGCGCGTCCGATTGTTTGAATCAAAGATGTTGCTGAACGCAAGAAGCCTTCCTTATCAGCATCCAAAATTGCTACGAGTGAGACCTCTGGAAGATCTAGCCCTTCTCTGAGAAGATTGATTCCAATTAGGACGTCATACTCACCCGAGCGAAGTTCGCGCAAAAGTTCAACGCGGCGCAAAGTGTCTACTTCTGAGTGTAGGTAACGGACCCTAATACCGAGTCCAAGAAGATAATCTGTAAGGTCTTCAGACATTTTCTTTGTCAGAGTTGTTACTAAGACTCTTTCATTTCTCTCAGCTCGAATACGAATTTCCCCAACCAGATCATCGATCTGCCCCTTGACTGGTTTAACGATAATCGCAGGATCAATCAGACCTGTCGGGCGAATAACCTGTTCAACTACGTCACCCTGAACTTTCTCCATTTCATACTTGCCAGGAGTCGCAGAGAGATAAACAGTTTGTCCCTTGCGAGTAAGGAACTCATCAAATCGAAGTGGTCTATTATCTAGTGCACTAGGAAGTCTAAAACCATGCTCAACTAGAGTTCTCTTTCGTGAAGCATCTCCCTCATGCATCGCTCCAATTTGAGGAACGCTCACATGTGATTCATCAATTACTACGAGGAAGTCTTCTGGGAAATAATCAAGAAGGCAATTGGGTGCCGATCCTGCTGTCCGCCCATCTATATGACGGGAATAGTTTTCAATTCCAGAGCAAAATCCGAGTTGCTGCATCATCTCAATATCAAATGTAGTACGCATGCGAAGTCGCTGCGCTTCTAATAGTTTGCCAGCGCGCTCAAAGGCAGAGACAGACTCTTCCATCTCTGCTTGAATAGCAACAATCGCCCTATTCATTGTTTCTTGCCCAGCCGAATAGTGGCTTGCAGGGAAGATATACATTTCACTTTCTTCATTAACAATTTCACCTGTAAGAGGATGCAGTGTCATGATTTTTTCAATTTCATCGCCAAACATCTCGATGCGGATTGCTAACTCTTCATACATTGGGATGATCTCAATGGTGTCGCCACGAACTCTAAATGTCCCCCGCTCAAAAGCCATGTCATTACGCTTATATTGAATATCCACAAATCTACGTAAGAGTTGATTACGCTCGATAGATTCACCCACTCGAAGTCGGATCATCCGATCAACATATTCTTGTGGAGTACCCAGTCCATAAATACATGAAACAGTTGCAACAACAATTACATCTCTTCTGGTGAGCAATGAATTAGTTGCAGAGTGGCGAAGTCTTTCAACCTCATCATTGACAGAACTGTCTTTTTCGATGAAGGTATCGGACTGAGGAACATACGCCTCAGGTTGGTAATAGTCGTAATATGAAACAAAGTACTCAACAGCATTATTTGGGAGCAATTCTTTAAATTCATTAGCTAGCTGTGCCGCGAGTGTCTTATTAGGGGCAAGCACGAGTGTTGGGCGCTGCAGCTTCTCAATTAACCATGCTGTAGTGGCAGATTTACCTGTTCCAGTTGCGCCAAGAAGTACAACATCTTGTTCACCTGCCTCAATTCGTTTAACGAGGTCTGCAATTGCAGTGGGCTGGTCACCAGATGGCACATAATCACTAATTACTTCAAAGGGATTAACTTTGCGCTGAAGGTCAGTTACTGGCCGCATCACTGACTAGATTTTCCAAATCTCATTGGGTAAAGCCGGTCTTCATATAAGGTCTCAACCTGCCGGAGTAGATGGTCTTTATCTCCAGTGTTATGAATAATCGCATCAGCGATTGCCTCTCGCTTCTCATCACTTACTTGAACTTCTAACCTCTTAGTAATTTGAAAATC
>CAIUAO010000017.1 GCA_903897155.1 uncultured Actinomycetes bacterium
ACAACAATGCGATCGCGAAGCCCGTTGAGCATAAGTGTCTGCTGTGTTTCAGCAAGACCAAGCTCCCATGGCGCACCTGCATGCTTAAGTGATGTAAGCGGTGAAGCACCGGTACCGCCGTCATGGCCAGAAATTAAAACAACATCAGCGTGCGCCTTGGAAACGCCCGCAGCAACTGTTCCAACACCGACTTCTGCAACAAGCTTGACGTGAACGCGTGCATTCTTGTTCGCATTCTTTAAATCATGGATGAGCTGCGCCAAATCTTCAATAGAGTAAATATCGTGATGAGGTGGAGGCGAGATCAGCCCAACTCCAGGTGTTGAATAACGAACTTGAGCAATCCATGGATAAACCTTGTTACCAGGAAGCTGCCCACCTTCACCAGGCTTAGCGCCTTGCGCCATCTTGATCTGAATATCATCTGAGTTCACTAGATACTCACTTGTTACACCAAAGCGTCCGCTCGCAACTTGCTTAATAGAAGATCGCTTTGAATCACCATTTGCCATCAATTTGTAGCGAGCAGGGTCTTCCCCGCCTTCACCTGTATTAGATTTTCCTCCAATACGGTTCATGGCAATCGCTAAAGTTTCATGAGCTTCACTTGAAATTGAGCCATAGGACATTGCACCAGTTGCAAATCTCTTAATAATCGATGATGCGCTCTCGACTTCATCTAAAGAGATTGCTGGTCGCACGCCTTCTTTAAAAGTGAAGAGTCCGCGTAGGGTCATCAAATTCTTTGACTGGTTATCAACCAAAGATGTGTACTGCTTAAAGATGTCATAGCGCTTATTACGTGTAGCGTGCTGAAGCTTAAAGACGGTCTCAGGATTAAATAAATGTGGCTCACCATCACGGCGCCATTGATATTCCCCGCCGATAGGAAGCTTCTTCGTTCCTGGGACTTCTCCTCCAGGTGGGTACGCAATGTGATGACGCTTGATTGTCTCTTGTGCCAAAGTATCAAGTGATACTCCGCCAAGACGAGATGTAAGGCCAGTGAAGTATTCATCTACTACTTCAGTTGAAAGGCCGATCGCTTCAAAGACCTGAGCACCGTGATAAGAAGCAATCGTTGAGATACCCATCTTTGACATCACTTTAAGAACGCCTTTACCAAGTGACTTGATGAGGTTGGCAACTGCCTTCTCAGGAGTTACGCCTGAAATAACATTTTGGCGAACTAAATCTTCAGCGCTTTCCATCGCAAGATATGGGTTAACAGCCGACGCTCCAAAACCAATAAGGAGTGCAACATGGTGGACCTCGCGTATTTCACCGCTCTCAACGATCAGTGAGATTTGAGTACGCGTCTTTTCGCGAATTAAATGATGGTGAACAGCCGAGGTTAGTAAGAGAGAAGGAATAGGCGCCTCTTCTGAATCTCCATCGCGGTCTGATAGAACAATGATACGAGCACCATTTTTGATTGCAGCTGATACTTCAGCACGAATCTCTTCAATACGCGTACGCAGCGCATCTCCCCCGCCTAGGACTGAAAAAAGCCCACGGACAACATGGCTAGCGAAGTTTGGATGTTCTTCATCGACATTGACGTTAATAATCTTTGCTAGTTCATCGTTATCAATGACCGGGAAATCAAGTGCAATTTGGCGACAAGACTCTTGGCTTGGATTGAGAAGGTTACTTTCGGCGCCGATTGTGAGACCAAGACTTGTGACCATCTCTTCACGAATTGCATCAAGAGGTGGGTTAGTTACTTGAGCAAAGAGCTGAGCAAAATAATCAAAAAGTAAACGAGGTTTATCAGAAAGCGCTGCGATTGGTGAATCTGTTCCCATCGAGCCTAGTGGCTCTGCGCCATTTTTAGCCATTGGGGTAATAATTATGCGCAGTTCTTCTTCGGTATAGCCAAATGCTCTTTGGCGACGTATTACAGATGAATGCGGGTAAATAATATGTTCACGGGCAGGAAGATCAGATAACTTCACAATTCCCTCATGAAGCCACTTTCCATATGGCGCAGCCTTAGCTAGAGAATCCTTGATCTCATCATCTTCGATAATTCGTCCCTGCTCGATGTCAACTAAGAACATACGGCCAGGTTGCAAACGACCTTTGCGGATTATTTTCTCTTGGGGAATGTCAAGAACGCCAACTTCTGAGGCAAGTACGACAAGACCATCGTTAGTTACCCAGAACCTTGATTGACGTAGCCCATTACGATCTAGATCTGCCCCTACATGATTACCGTCAGTAAATGTCACACTTGCTGGGCCATCCCAGGGATCCATCATTGAAGAATGAAACTCATAAAAATCTTTACGCACTTGTGACATTGTTGCGTGGTTTTCCCATGCTTCTGGGATCATCATCAAAATTGAATGTGGCAAGGAC
>CAIUAO010000018.1 GCA_903897155.1 uncultured Actinomycetes bacterium
CACTGAACCAAGGACGCCTTGATATTCTCATTTTTTACCTGCTTGCTCCTTGTTTTCTATTCATACGTCCATTTTCTGCAGATATTGATGAAGCTAAATGGCGGAGAATATTTGCTATCTCACTTTTTGCAGGCGTAGTTGTTTCTTTCTCACCACTGCTCCTAGCGCTCTGGTTAATTGCTCAAATTGGCTTGATGATCCAGAAATTTCTTATTGCTCGTTCATCACTAACAGGTAAGCCATTTTTTGATATTTTGGAAAGCGCAGAGTTCAGACCGATTCTTCGCAGACTAGCGCTCGTACTAGTTCCAATGTTTATTACCCTTCCTTGGTCCCTTGCACTTCTCGTCCACCCCACACATTTTCTTGTTGCCCCGGGAATTCCAGTACCAAACGGTGGCCTCACGCATCTTCTGCTGCTTAATTCTGGTGGAGTTGGATCACCGCCGATATGGCTAGTTGCCCCTCTCGTTCTATTCCTGATCTCAGCGCTACTTATTCGCGCCGTGCAGGTCCAGGCACTGTTTGCATCAGTAGCCCTTTCATTAGCTGTCATTTTAAATACCTATCACGTAAGCGGGAATGGGGCAGTAGCAAACGTCTGGACTGGACCGCTGCTTTTAGTTATATCGATTGTGATTATTCCTGCTGTTCTACTTCAGGCAGAGGAAGTGATTCCAAATCTTCGTAGTAGCAGATTTGGATTAACGCATATTGCTGTCGCTAGTACTGCAATCCTTTCCGCCCTTTGTGCCGCTGGAATGATTGTATGGATCTGCACAGGTTCATCCACCTCGTTAGTAAAGGCAGATCAACCAGCAGTGGTACCTGCGTTTGTCTCTGCTCTTGAAACAACTTCTATTCGTCCTAAAACTCTTGTTATCGATGCAAAACCTACTGGTACTACTTACTACGTTTCACGAGGAAGTGAAGTGCAAATAGGTGATGCGGATGTTGCTTCTTTAGTTCCACTTCCTGTGCAAAATGCGATTAGCGAACTTGTTACTGAAGGAGGAGTTACTTCAGGAAAAGTATTAGGAAGCTTTGGAATTCAATATGTTTTTGCAAAGGCACCAGTATCAGCATCACTTGCCCGCGCGATTGATGGAGTGGGCGGCTTCACGCGTATGTCGGCTACATCAGCCGGTGATGTATGGAAGGTTGTTGGTGCCTCACCTAGAGTGATGTTTACAAACTCTGATCATCAAAATTTCCTCATTCCAGCAAGCCCAATTGGTGCATCCGCTGTTATTAATGGCGCCGGCCTCATCACTATTGCTGAAAAGTATGACAAGAGGTGGCATTTGTTGCTAGATGGAGTACAAGTACCCATAGAGCATTCTCAAGGTGATTTACCAGTCTTTACTGTGACACATGGCGGACATGTAGTCATACTTTTTGACGGGACAACTCATAGAGGGTTAATTTCGTTGCAATTCCTATCACTCATTATTGTTGTTGTTATGGCACTGCCATGGGGCCGCCGCCGGCGTGAAGTTCCACTTGAGGAGCTTGTATGAAAATTATGAAAATAAGAGCTCCAAAAATTAGGCTGGGTATTTCTTATCAAATGTTTCTTGCACCAGTGTTAATTCTTTCTATCTCTCTGGTTGCATTACTTGTTCCACAAGCCGAGCAGGCCCTATCTGTTTCTCATGATTATCCTGCAGTTATTTGTCCTGGAGCGCTTTTAGGTGGGACACAGATTATTTCTCTACCAACCAAGAATTTACAAATCAGAGGGGTCAGCGCAAAGTCCTCGAAATTATACGCAACTTCACTTACACAGCTTGGTTCAAATTCAAACCCTACATTTGTATCTGGAAATTCAGGATCTGAGATTGTTTTCAACGCAATAACTTCCTCAATTAGTGCAGATGGAGTGTGCAGTGTTGGCGGTCAAAGTGAATGGTTTATTGGCGGCTCAGCAGGAATCACTAGTGCTGGTGTTCTAAATCTAGTTAACAGTGGACTTAGCGAATCAAGTGTCATGATCTACCCCTTTACATCGAAGATTGCTCTTGCTCCAATCCCCGTTAAGGTAAAAGCGAACTCAGATTCAAAAATTTCACTTTCTAGTATCGCGCCAGGAGAGAATTCAGTAGCTCTCAATGTGGTTACCCAGTCCGGACGTGTGACAAGCTTCTTATTAGATCATCAAAAGCAAGGACTACGTGAACTAGGTGCAAGTTTTGTTAACCCAGTTTTTGCCCCAAGTAAGCAAGTATTTATTGGTGGACTATTTAATAGCAAAGCGAAGAATTCTTCTACCTCGCACCTCATTCGCTTTTTAGTTCCTGGAAATACAAATGCAAATATTTCAATGACCGTTTACGGCGCCGATGGGTCCTTCACTCCTCTTGGGTTTGATCAGTTATCTATTGCCCACCAGAAAGTTATTGACATAGATCTTCCTACGCTCAATGCCTCGTCCCCATTTGGAATTGAAATCAATTCTGATCAACCAATTTTTGCTTCAGCACTTACTAATACCAAGACCAATGGTGTGCCTGATTATGCATGGGCGACGCAACTATCGCCTATCTCTAAGTTTGCACTAAATCTTGCGGGCAGTTCAGCAAGCTTTGTATTTATGGGTAAACAAGTCTCACTTGCTCTGAGTTGGCAAGGAGTAAATGGAAAGACGCAGCGTGCAAATTTAGATAGCCCTGATGTTGCTGTTTGGAAACCAGTCGGCACTATTCGTGGCTTAACCATCACACCTAGAGTTAAAACTCCGATCTATGGCGGGGCTGTCTTGATGAACCCTGGGGGAGCTTCTTTGAACTATCTGCCTTTACTTGCAAATCAAGCACTTGCTGGCGCTTCGTTGCCAACCCTTGATATTCGGACCTTAACGCACGATTAATCTGGCGCGTCTGTTAAATCCACAAGTTTATCTGGCAAAGCCGATAGCCTTTATATTGTGAGAACACCTCAGCGCGCTACTAGGACTTGCTCCCGTGCAAGTTGTCGGACCCCTGCAACTATGACTCTCACTTATATCTATTCAGATTCAACAGCCGTACTTGGTCCACTTGCAACTTTTGCCGAGCCACATGCATATGACTTATGTCCGCTACATAGTGAAAAACTCACACTGCCAAATGGTTGGACAGTAGTTAAATCTGAAATCCAAACTGAGAGTCTTGGCCCAAATGAAGATGACCTCATGGCAATTGCAGATGCAGTAAGAGAAGTAGGCACTAGCCAAGTGCAATCTTCCCTTGATGAACCTAAGCAA
>CAIUAO010000019.1 GCA_903897155.1 uncultured Actinomycetes bacterium
AGTAATGGCTATCGGAGTAAAAGTTGTTAAGGGTTCAGCACAAAATGCCCGTAAACGTCGCCACTTCCGTGTGCGCAAGCGTGTAGTCGGTTCTGCCGAGCGTCCACGTCTTGTTGTCTCACGTTCTTCTCGTCACCTTGTCGCACAGATCGTTGACGATTCAATCGGTCAGACACTTGTCTCAGCTTCAACCATGGAGAGCACATTGCGTGAATCCAAGGATGATAAGAGTGCAAAGGCTCGTGAGGTTGGCGTAAGCATCGCTAAGCGCGCGAAGGAAAAGGGAATTTCTGCAGTGGTCTTTGACCGCGGTGGAAACAAGTACACCGGTCGCATTGCAGCTCTTGCTGACAGTGCACGTGAGAATGGATTGGATTTCTAATGGCTACTCCTCCAGCAGGCGCTAATAACGCCACATCTGCAAACAATGCAGGTTCTCGCGGTAATAATGACCGTCGTGATCGTCCACGCCGTGATGGTGCTCCTGAAAAAGAAAAGTCACCATACACAGAGCGCGTTGTTTTCATTAACCGTGTAGCAAAGGTTGTTAAGGGTGGACGTCGTTTCTCCTTCACAGCTCTTGTTGTCGTTGGTGACCAAAAGGGAACCGTCGGAGTTGGTTATGGCAAGGCAAAGGAAGTTCCACAAGCAATTGCTAAGGCAGTTGAAGATGCTAAGAAGCAATTCTTCAAGGTCCCAACATTGAATGGAACAATCCCTCACCCAGTACAAGGTGAAGCAGCAGCCGGTGTCGTTCTTCTTCGTCCAGCATCTCCAGGTACTGGAGTTATCGCTGGTGGCCCAGTTCGCGCAGTTCTTGAGTGCGTTGGAATTAGTGATGTTTTGACCAAGTCACTTGGATCAAATAACCCAATCAATATGGTGCATGCAACAGCAGCAGCTTTGAAGATGTTGGAAAACCCAACAGCTATCGCAGCTCGTCGTGGCTTGCCACTAGAAGATGTCGCACCAGCAGCAATTGCTCGTGCCGTAGCAGCTCAGGTAGGTGCATAATGCCTCGTTTAAAAGTCACTCAACTACGTAGCAAAGTTGGTGCTCGTCCAGAGCATCGCGAAACTTTGCGCTCACTTGGTTTAAAAAGAATTGGTGATGTTGTCGTCAAAGAAGATCGTCCCGAGATTCGCGGAATGGTTGTCGCTGTCAGACACATGGTCACCGTCGAGGAGGTCGAATAACAATGGTTCTTAAGGTTCATCATTTACGTCCAGCACCAGGTGCTAAGAAGTCACGTACTCGTAAGGGTCGCGGTGAGGCATCTAAGGGAAAGACTGCAGGTCGCGGTGGTAAGGGAACTCGTGCTCGTAACGTAGTTCGCGCAGGTTTTGAAGGTGGACAACTTCCACTTGTCATGCGTTTGCCAAAGCTTCGTGGTTTTAAAAACCCAGAGCGCGTTGAATATCAGCCAGTAAACGTCTCAACTATCAATGCTCTTTACCCAAAGGGTGGAGATGTAACAGTTGATGATTTGGTTGCAAAGGGCGCAGCTCGCGAGGGTCACCCAGTAAAGGTTCTTGGAAACGGCGATATTTCAGTCAAGGTGACTGTTGTGGCGCACGCGTTTTCATCATCAGCTTCTGAGAAGATCAGTGCTGCTGGTGGAGCGACAAAGAAGCTTTAATTCATAATTATTAGTTCTAAATAAGAGGAGAAGTTAAATGCTTGCAGCGTTTGGTAAGGCTTTTAAGACGCCGGATCTTCGCGTAAAGATTTTCTTCACGTTGGCAATTATGGGCTTGTTCCGTTTTGGCTCCATTGTTCCAACTCCAGGAGTCTCCTATCACAACGTCCAGTCTTGTTTGAATCAGTCAAAATCTGGTGGACTCTTTGGTCTTATTAACCTCTTTAGTGGTGGCGCACTTTTGCACCTCTCAGTATTCGCACTTGGAATCATGCCTTACATCACCAGCTCAATTATTATTCAGCTGCTGACTGTTGTTATTCCTCGTTTTGAAACACTGAAGGCAGAAGGCCAATCAGGAACTGCAACTCTTACTCAATACACACGTTATTTGACTGTTGGTCTTGCGATCTTGCAATCAACTGGTTTGATCGCTGTTGCTCGCACAACAGGTCGTTTGTTTAGTGGTTGTACTTTGCCAATCATCCCTAACGCATCATGGACTCGCATTGCGACTATGGTCTTGGTGATGACTGCAGGTACTGCTGTAATCATGTGGCTTGGTGAATTGATCACCGATCGTGGTGTTGGTAACGGAATGTCGATCTTGATCTTCACATCAATCGCAGCTGGATTCCCATCACAACTCTGGTCAATCAAGCAACAAAAGGGCTGGTTCCCATTTGCCTTTGTTATGGCCGTTGGTATTTTGGTAGTCGCAGCAGTTGTATTCGTGGAGCAGGCTCAGCGCCGTATCCCAGTGCAATATGCAAAGCGCCAAGTTGGTCGTAATTCATACGGTGGAACATCAACCTATATTCCAATTAAGGTGAACCAAGCTGGAGTTATCCCAGTAATTTTCGCTTCATCACTTCTCTATATTCCTTCACTTATTGTGAACTTCTCGGGTTCATCAGCTAAGTGGGCTGTGTGGGTTCAACAGAATTTGGTAAAGGGCGATCACCCTATTTATATTATTTCTTATGCAGTTCTCATCATTTTCTTCACATACTTTTATGTGGCAATTACATTTAACCCAGATGAAGTTGCTGACAATATGAAGCAATATGGTGGATTTATCCCAGGCATCCGTGCTGGTAAGCCAACTTCTGAGTATCTGCAATATGTTCTTTCACGAATTACTGCACCAGGTTCGCTCTATCTTGCATTCGTTGCAATCATTCCAATCATCGCTTTGATCTTGTTCCAGGCTTCACAGAACTTCCCGTTCGGTGGAACTGCAATCTTGATCGTTGTTGGTGTTGGTCTTGATACCGCAAAGCAGATCGAGAGCCAATTGCAGCAACGTTCATATGAGGGATTCCTGCGCTAATGCGTTTGATCCTGGTGGGCCCACCGGGTGCTGGAAAAGGAACTCAAGCAGTTCATCTAGCCGAGCATTACAAGATCCCACATATTTCAACAGGTGATATTTTCCGCGCAAATATTAAAGGCGGAACAGAGCTGGGCAAACTAGCTCAGTCTTATATGGATGCTGGAAATCTTGTTCCAGATTCAGTAACTAATTCAATGGTCGAAGATCGTTTAGGCCAGAGCGATGTTGGCAATGGTTTTCTTCTAGATGGTTACCCACGCAATGTCGGTCAAGCAGAATTTCTAGATGGCGTATTGAATGCAAAGGGTGCTCCTTTAGATAGCGTTTTAGAACTTTCCATTGCCAACGATGAAATTATTAAGCGTCTTTCAGGTCGTCGTATTTGCCGGGGCTGTGGAGCAAGTTTTCATATCCATTTTGAAAAGCCTTCCAAAGATGGCCTCTGCGATAAATGTGGTGGCGAGCTCTATCAGCGCCAAGATGACAATGAAGCAACTATTGCAAATCGTTTAAATGTTTATACAGAACAAACCGAGCCAATTATTGAGTATTACAAAAAAGCTGGGCTACTTAAGGTAATCAGCGCAACAGGGGCTGTCTCTGAGATCACCACGCAAGCAATTAGCGCTCTGAAGTAACTATCATGGCAATTCAGATTAAGACTCTTGATCAGCTCAAGCTGATGCGCAAGGCAGGGCTAGTTGTTGCAAGCGCCCTAGACCTTATGCGCCAAGCCATCGCCCCAGGTGTAACAACCCTTGACCTTGACGCTATCGCTGTTGAACACCTTAAGAAAAATAACGCGACTCCCTCTTTTCTCAATTATCATGGCTATCCCAATGTTATTTGTGCATCGGTGAACCATGAAGTTGTGCATGGCATTCCTAATGCAAGGCCTATGGTCAAAGGTGATGTGATTTCGATTGATTTTGGCGCAATTGTTGATGGTTGGCACGGGGACGCAGCTATCTCAGTAGGTGTGGGAGAAGTTGACCCTGCTGATCAAAAACTTATGGATGTATGCGAAGAATCAATGTGGCGGGGAATCGGCGCAGCAAAAGTTGGGGGACATCTGACTGATATTTCTCACGCCGTTGAAAGTTATATTCTCAGCCAAGGTAAGTATGGAATTTTGCGTGAATACGGTGGCCATGGCATTGGTACAGAGATGCACCAAGAGCCACATCTTCTTAACTATGGATCACCTGGAGGCGGACCAGAGTTGCAGGCCGGGCTAGCGTTAGCTGTTGAACCAATGATTACTCGCGGCACCGAGAAGATGAAAGTCTTATCCGATGAGTGGACAGTAGTTTCAAGTGATAGTTCAACAGGCGCTCACTTTGAACATTCATTTGCGCTGCTTTCTGATGGCAAACCCTTCGTTCTCACTGCCCCTGATGGTGGCCGGGAGAGACTGGGCGCACTTGGAGTTGAGATCTCCTCCCTTTTGGCATAAATCGGGCACCGATTTCTCTATTTTGCCCTCCAGCCTTAGGATTACCCTCTGCCCAGAAATGGACGGAAAGAGTAATAAGACCCCTGGATAGATAAGTAGGTATTGCTTGGCCAAGAAAGACGGAGCTATCGAAATCGAAGGCATCGTTGCTGAAGCACTCCCGAACGCAATGTTCAGAGTCGAACTTACAAATGGACACAAAGTTCTTGCACACATCAGCGGGAAAATGCGACAGAACTACATTCGTATTCTTCCTGAAGATCGCGTGATTGTTGAACT
This sequence comes from uncultured Actinomycetes bacterium, assembly GCA_903897155.1. Taxonomy (GTDB): domain Bacteria; phylum Actinomycetota; class Actinomycetes; order Nanopelagicales; family Nanopelagicaceae; genus PALSA-747. Next base: position 4,711 of record CAIUAO010000019.1, read on the forward strand.
TAGCCCATATGACCTCACACGAGGTCGAATCATTTACCGTTACAAGTAATAGGAGTTAGTCGTGAAAGTTAAGCCAAGCGTGAAGAAGATCTGCGACAAGTGCAAAGTCATTCGTCGTAATGGTCGCGTCATGGTTATTTGCGACAACCTTCGACACAAGCAACGCCAAGGGTAAAACCTTAAATAACGCGTGATGCGAATGAATCTTGAAAAAGATTCAGACTCTCGGACGGTAGGCCGAGACCTTGTTACCCAACAAGGATGCATTGCGAAGGACCTTCCGGATAAAAGAAAAGGGTAAGAGATATGGCACGTCTAGTCGGTGTTGATCTACCTCGCGAAAAGCGGGTTGAGATCGCACTCACCTACATCTTCGGGATTGGATTGACGCGCGCGCATGCAACACTTGCTGCGACCGGTGTAAATCCAGATACCCGTGTTAAGGATCTGCAAGAGCCAGAATTGGCAAAGCTTCGTGAATTCATCGAAGCAAACTACAAAATCGAGGGTGACCTTCGCCGCGAAGTTGCTGGCGACATCCGTCGTAAAGTTGAAATTCAAAGCTACCAAGGCATTCGCCACCGTAAGGGTCTTCCAGTTCGTGGTCAGCGTACGCACACAAATGCGCGCACACGTAAGGGTCCTCGTAAGGCAATCGCTGGTAAGAAGAAGGAGACCAAGTAATGGCCGCTGCTAAAGCAACAAAGACAAAGGCTGCCGCTACAAAGGCTGCTCCAAAGATTAAGGCTCGTAAAAAAGAGAAGAAGAACGTTGCTGTTGGACAAGCTCACATTAAGAGCACATTCAACAACACCATCATCTCTATTACAGATCCTTCCGGCGCTGTTATCTCTTGGTCATCAGCTGGCCAAGTTGGTTTCAAGGGCTCACGTAAATCAACACCATATGCAGCACAGATGGCAGCAGAAGCTGCCGCTCGCCGTGCTCAAGAACATGGTTTGAAGAAGGTTGATGTTTTCGTAAAGGGTCCAGGATCTGGTCGCGAAACTGCTATTCGTTCATTACAAGCCGCTGGGTTGGAAGTTGGAGCCATCTCTGATGTCACTCCTGCACCACACAACGGTTGCCGCCCACCAAAGCCACGTCGAGTTTAAGGAAGGAAGAGAAAAATGGCTCGTTATACCGGAGCAGATTGCAAGCGCTGCCGTCGCGAAAAAGTAAAGCTCTTTCTTAAGGGCTCTAAGTGCGATGGTCCAAAGTGTCCTATTGAGTCACGTCCATATCCACCAGGACAACATGGTCGTGGCC
>CAIUAO010000020.1 GCA_903897155.1 uncultured Actinomycetes bacterium
AAAGTAAGGCGCCGACCAGCGTTTTTACTCTTTCTCCACAGGAAGAGGGTCTGGTTACTACTACTAGTTAAATTAATAGATAAATGATGTGAATAGGGAGAACGAGATGAAGTTTGTTGTTGAGCCAGGCGAGTTAGTAGACGCCGTTAATTGGGTTGCCCGCAGCCTTTCTACACGCCCTATCAAACCCGAGCTGCTTGGAATCATGATTGATGTAGATAGTTCAATAACTCTGACAGGGTCAGATTTAGAAACCTCCACCAAGGCGATCTTAAAAGCGGACATTGTTAATAAAGGAAAAGTTTTAGTTCCAGGACGACTATTAGCTGAAATCGCACGATCACTCCCAAACAAACCGGTAAGTTTTAATTTAGACGGAACAAGAGTTTTGGTAACAGCAGGAGCAGCAAAATTCACCCTCCCAACACTTTCTGTTTCAGAATACCCAAACCTTCCCGATCTACCAGAAACAGCTGGCGTAATCGCAAGTGATGTCTTTGCAACGGCTGTCAACCAAGTTGCAATCGCGGCAGGAAAAGACGACTCACTACCGACTCTTACCGGTGTGCATATTGAAATTAATAAAAACACAATCACTCTTGCTGCTACAGACCGCTACCGTTTGGCAGTTCGGGAACTTGCATGGCAAGCAAAAGATGCAAACCTAGAATCGACAACACTAGTTCGCGCGCGGACACTTTCTGACGCCGGGCGCTCACTGACTACCCATACACAAGTTACCTTGGCTCTTTCCCCTAACACGTCAAATGAGCGACTCATTGGTTTTGTATCAGAGTTAAAAACAATGACATCTAGAACCTTAGATGGAACCTTCCCGCCATTTAAACATTTGCTACCAACAGAGTCAGTAGCTCAAGCAACAATTGAGGTGGCACCATTTTTAGATTCTGTTCGCCGTGTTGCCCTTGTTACAGACAAGACGGTTCCGCTGCGCTTGATTTTTGGAAATGGAAAGCTCCAACTTGAAGCAGGGGCCGGAGAAGAAGCGCAAGCAACAGAAGAACTTGAAATTCAATATAACGGTGAAGAAATCAGCATCGCCTTTAACCCAACATATTTAACAGATGGGCTGCAAGCAATTGGAACGCCATTTGTCCAGATTGATTTCACCGGTGCTAGCAAGCCGGCTGTTCTCACAGGAAAGCATGAAGCAGCAGGAGTGAAAGATGAAAGTTATAAGTACTTGCTCATGCCTATGAGATATAGCGCTTAATTAGTGTGCACCTTTCACTTCTTTCACTAAAAAACTTTCGCTCTTATAGCGATCTAGAGTTGCCGCTAAAACCGGGCATCACTATTTTTCTGGGAAGAAATGGTGAAGGAAAGACAAATATTGTCGAGTCCATTCTCTATTTAGCATTTCTGTCTTCTCACAGAACAGCAACAGATCAACCACTCGTGCAGCTTGGACACAACTCCGCTTATGTGCGCTCTAAAATCCAACAGCCCGACAGAGAAGTAATTGTTGAATTAGAGATCAATGCTGATAAAGCTAATCGCGCCCGAATTAACCAGAACCCAGTGCGCAGCCAGAAAGAATTATTTGGTTTAGTTCAGTGCGTTTACTTCTCTCCTGAAGATTTAGATTTAGTACGAGGGGACCCAGCAGAGCGCAGAAGGTTTATTGATCAGCTTCTTATATTGCGCAGCCCCCGTCTTGCAGGTGTAATCACTGATTATGAGCGCGCGGTGCGTCAACGCAACTCACTACTAAAAAGTAGAGCGGGATATTCATCTCTTGAATCATGGGATCAACAAGTGGCTCAATTCGGAGGGGAGATCATTGCTGCAAGGCTTGCACTCCTTGCAGATTTTGAACCAGTGTTTAGTGAGGTTTATAAAGAGATATCTGAGAAGAAGCCAGCACGAATTACATATAAGTGCAGTATTGATAACCCATCAACAGACCCCGCTACAAACACTGCGGCAATGCTTGCAAAAATGTCTGAGATTAAAGGGCAGGAAATTGAAAGAGGTCTTACGCTCATCGGGCCTCACCGTGACGACTTACTTCTTCATTTAGGCGATCACTTTGTTAAAGGATATGCCAGCCACGGTGAATCATGGTCTGTTGCGCTCTCTCTTAAACTTGCATCCTATAAATTATTGAAAAACGAGGGAGCCTCCCCTATTTTGATATTAGATGATGTTTTCTCTGAGCTAGATGAAGAGCGACGCGATCAGCTCGTTGAACTTTCCCGTTCTGCTGAGCAAACACTTATTACCGTTGCCGTTGAGAGTGATCTACCAACAGAACTTTCCGGCGAAGTCTTTTTTGTTAAGTCTGGAAGCGTTAAGGTAAAAGCATGAAGTCTGATTTAGCCCGCGAGCTATATAAGTCGTGGCGCAACCAAACTCGAAAAAACAAAGGCAGGGCGAACGAAGAGGTCCGCGAAAAAATTGATGACCCAAAGTCAATGAAAGATTTACTGGCAGATTTAGTGGATAGACGCGACTGGCGCCAGGGAATTGCAGAAGGAACTTTATTTACGGAGTGGAAAAGCGTTGTTGGCGATGAGATTGCCAAACACGCAACACCCATCACTCTTGTCGATGGATTACTAACAATCCAAACAACATCATCGGCATGGGCAACACAGATGAAATTAATTTCAACGCAGTTACTGCAAACAATTTCCGGCTCTGCTCCAGGAGCTCTTGTGGAACAGATTGAAGTAATCGGGCCACTTGCCCCAAGCTGGAAAAAGGGAATCCGCACAATCAAGAACGCACGTGGCCCCAGGGACACATACGGCTAAGAGCCCAGAAAAACCCGCTGGGTAGTAAGTACCCACAACTTGGCGCCCAAAAGCCCGCAAATCCACAGTTAGGCCGTTTTACGGCTGGCTCCTGCATTGGCTTTTGGCTAAGATTTGGGGTCTAACCCCAGAAAAACGCCTCAGATTTGATTGAGGGAGTTTTGATCAGAAGGAGAGTGCCTTGGCCGAGAAGTCTTATGACGCCAGCGCCATCACGGTCCTTGAAGGTTTAGACGCTGTTCGAAAGCGTCCAGGAATGTATATCGGTTCTACCGGTGAACGCGGATTACATCATCTTGTTTATGAAGTCGTAGATAACTCAGTAGATGAAGCGCTCGCTGGTTACTGCGATGAAATCAATGTCACTTTGATGCCAGATGGAGCAGTAAGAGTCGTTGATAACGGTCGCGGAATCCCTGTTGATCTGCACCCCATTGAAAAACGCCCTGCACTTGAAATTGTTCTCACAGTTCTGCACGCAGGTGGAAAGTTTGGCGATAGTGGTTATTCAGTTTCTGGTGGTCTTCATGGTGTTGGCATCTCTGTTGTAAATGCACTTTCAACCGACTTAGCTGTTGAAGTAAAGCGAGACGGCGCACATTGGTATCAAGAGTACAAACTTGGTGTTCCTCAAGCTCCAGTTCGCAAAGGCGAAGCAACAACCCAAACGGGAACTACTACTACTTTCTGGCCATCAGTTGAAATTTTTGAAACTACAGATTTTTCTTACGAAACACTCTCTGCTCGTTTTCGTGAAATGGCGTTTTTGAATAAAGGATTAAAGATTACTCTCGCAGATGAGCGCGAGGGACGTGTAGATGAAAAAGGTAATCAGCTTTCATCTATTTATTATTACGAAGGCGGAATTGTTGACTTCGTTCACCACCTCAACCTGTCAAAAGGTGAACAACACAAAACTGTAATTTATCTAGCCGCTGAAGATACAAAAGCAAAGATGTCACTTGAAATTGCAATGCAGTGGAATACAGGGTTTTCCGAATCTGTCTACACATTTGCTAACACCATCAATACCCAAGAGGGTGGAACACACGAAGAAGGCTTTAGAACTTCTCTCACATCGATCGTAAATAAGTTTGGCGAAGAATGGGGATTTATCCGCAAGAAGGAAGACCGCCTCACCGGAGATGATGTCCGCGAAGGTCTCACTGCAATTGTTTCCATCAAGATCGGTGAACCTCAATTTGAAGGACAGACAAAGACAAAGCTTGGCAATACCGAGGCAAAGTCATTCACACAAAAGGCAATGAACGAAGCGCTCACCACATGGTTTGAAAAAAATCCTGGTGAAGGAAAAGATATTGTGCGAAAGAGCATTGACGCAGCAGCAGCCCGCGTTGCAGCCCGCAAAGCACGTGATCTGAGTCGTTCACGTAAGGGATTACTTGAAGGCCGTGGAATGCCAGGAAAGCTTGCAGACTGTCAGTGGACTGAACCAGAAAAGTGCGAGCTTTATATTGTCGAAGGTGACTCTGCTGGTGGTTCAACAAAGGGTGGGCGTGATTCCCGTTATCAAGCAGTACTTCCTATCCGTGGAAAGATTTTGAATGTTGAAAAGGCTCGCATTGACCGCGTACTTCAAAACAATGAAGTACAAGCACTTATCACAGCACTTGGTACAGGTATCCATGATGAATTTGATGTAGCAAAGCTTCGCTATCACAAAATTATTTTGATGGCAGATGCTGATGTGGATGGTCAACATATTCGAACATTGCTTCTTACTTTGCTCTTCCGCTTTATGCGCCCACTTATTGAAAACGGTTTTGTCTATTTGGCACAGCCTCCTCTATACAAACTTAAATGGGGCGGAAAAGAACCTGTTCAGTATGCATTTAGTGATCGCGAGCGAGATGGCTTTATCAAGATTGGCTTAGAAGCAGGAAAGCGTTTACCTAAAGAAGATGGTATTCAACGCTTTAAAGGATTGGGCGAAATGCCTGCGAAAGAATTATGGGACACCACAATGGACCCAGCACATCGTGTTTTAATCAAAGTAACTATTGATGATGCAGCAGCAGCCGATGATCTCTTCTCAGTTTTGATGGGTGAAGATGTTGAATTGCGTCGTAATTTTATCCAGCGCAATGCTAAAGACGTTAGGTTCCTTGATATCTAATGGACGATAGATTCCAAGAAGGCATGGCTACTGAGAAAGTTGAGTCAGTAGACCTGCAAGTAGAGATGGCAAGAAGCTATCTTGATTATGCGATGTCAGTCATTGTTGGCCGCGCACTTCCTGATGTCCGCGACGGTTTAAAACCAGTTCACCGACGTGTTCTCTACGCGATGTTTGATGCTGGTTACAGGCCAGATAAGGGTTACTACAAATCTTCTCGTATCGTCGGTGATGTCATGGGTAATTACCACCCACATGGTGACACGGCGATTTATGACGCAGTTGTGCGTTTAGCTCAGTTCTGGTCACTTCGTTATCCGCTCATTGATGGAAACGGAAACTTCGGCTCACCAGGTAATGATCCAGCCGCAGCTATGCGTTATACCGAAGCACGTCTTGATCCACTTGCAATGGAGATGATGCGCGATATTGACGAAGACACAGTTGATTTCATTTCAAACTATGACGGGCGCTCACAAGAGCCAACAGTTCTTCCGAGCAGATTTCCTAACCTTATTGTTAACGGATCAGCTGGTATTGCTGTGGGAATGGCGACAAATATTCCTCCGCATAATCTTCGCGAAATTATCGAAGCAACATCATGGGCACTTGAAAATCCAGATGCCACACCTGAAGTAACTTTAGAAAAACTTCTCACAATTGTTAAAGGTCCAGATTTCCCAACAAAGGGATTAATCGTTGGTCGCCAAGGTATTGAAGATGCATATCGAACCGGCCGCGGCTCAGTCATCATGCGCGCAGTTGTTGAGATTGAAGAAATCAATAAGCGCACATGTCTTGTCGTGACGGAACTGCCATATCAAGTTAACCCAGATAATTTGGCGCTGAAAATTGCTGAACTTGTTAAAGATGGCAAGATTAAAGGAATTGCAGATGTGCGCGATGAAGGTAATGAACGTTTAGGACAACGTCTAGTTATTGTTCTGCGCAATGATGCAACACCAAAAGTTATTTTAAATAACCTTTATAAGCACACCCAATTACAAGATTCATTCGGCGCAAACATGCTCGCACTAGTTGATGGTGTTCCAAGAACTCTTCGCCTTGATGAATTTATTCGCTATTACATTGACCACCAAGTTGAAGTTATTGTCCGCCGCACTAAATACCGTTTAGTTGAACGCGAGAAGCGCGCTCATATTCTTCAGGGTTACCTCAAAGCACTTGACGCTCTAGATGCTGTGATTGCACTGATCCGAGCAAGTAAGACACCTGAAGAGGCCCGCACAGGACTTATGAAACTTCTTGATGTTGATGAGGTTCAAGCCAATGCAATTTTGGATATGCAGCTTCGCCGTATTGCTGCCCTTGAACGACAGAAGATTAATGATGAATATGACGCACTCATGGCTGAAATTGTTCTGCTCAATGAGATTTTGGCTAGTGAACCAAAGCAGCGCCAGATTATTAAAGATGAATTACAAGAACTTGGTGAGAAGTATGGCGATGATCGCCGTACTCAGATTGTTTTAGCTGAATCAGATTTATCTGTTGAAGACCTTATCCCTGACCAAGATGTTGTTCTTACTATTACTCGCAGTGGCTATGCCAAGCGCACAAAGGCTGATTTATACCGTGCCCAGCGCCGCGGCGGTAAGGGCGTAAAGGGCGCAGCACTCAAGCAAGATGACATCGTTGATCATTTCTTTATTGCAAGCACGCACGATTGGTTGTTGTTCTTCACAAATAAGGGCCGCGTGTATCGGGCCAAGGTGCACGAACTTCCAGATGCAGGCCGTGATGCAAGAGGACAGCATGTAGCAAACCTTTTGGCGTTTAAACCTGATGAAACGATTGCGCAAGTAATCGCTATCCGCGATTACAACGAAGGTTCATATCTTGTCATTGCCACACAATCTGGAATGGTCAAGAAGTCACCCCTTGGTGAATATGACTCACCTCGCTCTGGCGGACTTATTGCTATTAACCTTAAAGATAGCGATGAAGTTGTATCTGCCGCTCTAGTCACAGCAAAAGATGAACTTCTTCTCGTTTCCCGCAAAGGAATGTCGCTGCGTTTCTCATCAAGTGATGAATCAATCCGCGCAATGGGCCGAAGTACATCAGGTGTGATTGGAATGAAATTTAGAGCCGGAGATCAACTCCTCACAATGGCTGCGATTAATGGCGCCTCTGATGATCAATTTGTTTTCACAGCAACAGATGGTGGCTATGCAAAGCGCACACCGCTGAGTGAATACCGCGAACAAGCACGCGGTGGTATTGGCGTGAAGGCTGCAAAGATTGATGAAGATTCAAGAGGTGTGTTAGTTGGCGCGATGATTGTTCAACCAACAGATGAGATTCTTGCAATTACATCTAGCGGCGTTGTCATGCGCACGCCAGTGAGTGAAATTCGTGAAACGAGTAGAGATACTTTGGGCGTTCGCTTGGTCAACCTTGATGGTGGAACATCGGTTGTCTCCATTACACAGGTAAAGGATGCGATCACCGAAGAAAACTGAAGAGATTTTGGGCTAATCCCCTTAGTCGGGTAGCCTTCACCACTCATCATTTCTTAGTTTCTAGCCTCTAGATCTCTTGGAAATAATGGGCCTGTAGCTCAGCCTGGTTAGAGCGCTTCCCTGATAAGGAAGAGGTCGGAGGTTCAAGTCCTCCCAGGCCCACCAGATTTCCAAGCCTTATAGAGTTCCTATAAGGTACGGATTCTGTAATAAATTAAATAAGTACGTGCAGTAGATGGGGCCTTAGCTCAATTGGTAGAGCGCCTGCTTTGCAAGCAGGAGGTCAGGAGTTCGATCCTCCTAGGCTCCACAATTTTTACATTACTCACTTCTTCAAGGAGGCACCACAATGGCAACAGCAACTCTTCACACAACTAAAGGCGACGTTATTGTCGAACTATTCCCAAACCATGCACCGAAGACTGTTGCAAACTTTGAAAAGCTTGCCAAAGAAAATTTCTACGACGGAACTATTTTTCACCGCGTCATTGCAGGGTTCATGATCCAAGGTGGTTGCCCACAAGGAACTGGAACCGGCGGACCTGGTTATCAGTTCAACGATGAGTTCCACCCAGAGCTACATTTTGATAAGCCGTACCTACTTGCGATGGCCAACTCAGGCCCAAATACAAACGGCTCACAGTTCTTTATTACAGCTGCCCCAACAGAGTGGCTCAATCGCAAGCACTCAAT
>CAIUAO010000021.1 GCA_903897155.1 uncultured Actinomycetes bacterium
GTATTGCCGCCTGTATGCATGTAACTACAGAGACTGCCAATCTTATGCGCGCACTAAAAGCTGGTGGAGCAGAACTTGCGCTTTGCGCATCAAATCCTCTCTCAACACAAGATGACACGGCTGCTGCGCTCGTCCATGAATTTGGAATTAATGTTTTTGCTCGTAATGCTGTTGATCGTGATGGCTATTACAGACATCTCAACTCTGCTTTAGATATCAAACCAAATCTTGTTTTCGACGATGGTTGCGACCTCGTTAATACTCTTCACACAACTCGCACCGAACTTATTGATGGAATTATGGGTGGATGCGAAGAGACAACGACAGGTGTCATTCGCTTGAGTCAGATGACAAAGGATGGCGCACTTAAATTTCCAATGATCGCTGTTAATGACACCGATACAAAACATATGTTCGATAACCGCTTTGGAACTGGTCAATCAACTATGGACGCAATTTTCCGAGCGACCAATGGCTTAATTGCCGGAAGCACTTTCGTTGTGTGTGGTTTTGGTTATTGCGGTAAGGGAGTTGCTGAACGTGCCAGAGGTATGGGCGCAAATGTCATTATTACTGAGATAGATCCAACTAAAGCACTTGACGCCCTTATGCAGGGATACCGCGTCATGGATTCACTTGAAGCTGCAAAGCTTGGAGATTTCTTTGTCACAGTTACAGGAAACCGTGATGTATTGCGCGAAGAGCATTTCGCAGTGATGAAGGATGGAGCAATTTTTGCTAACTCTGGTCACTTCGATATTGAAATTGATGTCGCATGGCTTGAGAAGAATGCCAAGCAAAAGAAGCGTATTCGCCATCAAACAGATGAATATGCGTTAGCTGATGGTCGCCGCCTACTACTGATTGCAGAAGGTCGCTTAGTTAATCTTGGAGCCGCAGAAGGCCACCCTGCTTCAGTTATGGATATGTCATTTTCTGATCAGGCTCTTACCGCTGAGTGGCTCATCAAATCTGCAGCAGGCTTAGGTGCCGGTCTACACGATGTCCCAACACACATTGATAAAGAAGTTGCTCGCCTCAAACTTGCAAGTATGGGTGTATCAATTGACTCACTTACTCCTGCACAAGAACTGTATTTGAACTCTTGGGAACACGGTAGCTAATGACTCTGATCATGGTCGTCGATGACGACCAAGATCTTGCGGAAATGCTGGGGATCGTCCTAACTGGTTCTGGCTATGAGGTTGATTTAGTCAGTTCTGGTGATCAAGTAATGCCTCTTTTTGAAACACATGAACCGGACCTTATTTTGCTAGATGTCATGCTTCCGGGTTTAGATGGCGTTGAGGTGTGTAAAGCAATTCGTGAAAAATCAATGGTGCCTATCGTTATGTTGACGGCAAAGGGTGATACGCAAGATGTAGTTCTTGGACTTGAAGCTGGCGCAGATGACTATATGGTCAAACCCTTTAATCCAAATGAACTTATTGCTCGTCTAAAAGTAAGGTTGCGACGAACCAGCACTAATGCTGAGGCGAAGCAGCTACGTATTGGCGATGTGCTTATTGACCAAGTCGCACACTCAATTGTTAAGAAGGACAAAGTAATCCCACTGACACGACTCGAATTTGATTTATTACTCGCTTTGGCTCGCGAACCAGGCCGAGTGTTTACTCGTGAAGCATTACTTGATGAGGTCTGGGGATATCAAAATGCCACCGACACACGGTTGGTAAATGTCCACGTTCAGCGTTTGCGAGCAAAGATCGAAGCAGATGTTAATAATCCACTCATCATTCAGACTGTCCGCGGGGTGGGATATAAGGCGGGCGCATGAATTTTTTAACCAACCGCTGGCGCACCTCACTTTTATTTCGAGTAATTTCCACAACATTTATACTTTCAATTTTGCTTATTAGCGCAACAGGAAGCGCTCTTTATTTTCAAATTTCGAATGGTATTTACAAAGAAAAAACCAATGGTTCAGTTGTTGAAGCTCAATCACTTATTCAATATTCACAGGAGCAACTTTATTCAACGGAGTACATTGCTAAAATAAAAGTGAAGGACGTTATATCTAATATCGTCCGCTCCACAGATCAAACCCTCACTTCATCTCCACGAGATGTAGTTCTAGTTGGTGTCCCAATTAAAAATAAGAAAAATAGTTTATATAACAGCTCCTCTGGAGGCATTCCAGTATCTTCGATTCCGACAAGCCTTCGAAAAAAGGTAGAACACTCAAATAAAATAAAGTGGTCACGTGATCTCATTACTTTTAGCGATGGGAGTGCATCTGATGCAATTATTGTTGGTAGCCTCATCGAGATTCCTAACCAGCCTGCCTATGAGCTTTACTACATATTTCTTTTAAGTGAGCAGGAAACTATTCTCAGTCTGGTTGTTAGCCTTCTATGGTTCACAGGAATATTCCTTGTTTTGTTTATCGGACTATTGTCTTGGTATGTCGTGCGCCAAACCGTTAATCCGGTAAGAGCCGCAGCACAAATTGCTGAAAAGTTAACTGCTGGAGATCTTGATAGACGAATGATGGTGCGCGGAAAGGATGAGATGGCGCGCCTTGCAATTTCATTTAACGAAATGGCTGTTTCGATGCAACAGCAAATCTCTCGTTTAGAGAATTTGTCACGTCTGCAGCAGCGATTCGTTTCTGATGTTTCACATGAACTCCGCACGCCATTGACCACAATTCGAATGGCATCTCAAGTGATTTTTGATGGGAAAGAACAATTAGATTCATCTGCTGCGAGAAGTGCCGAACTTTTGATGTCGCAGATAGCGCGATTTGAGCTTCTCCTTACTGACTTGTTAGAAGTGAGTCGATTTGATGCAAGCGCTTCCATACTTGAGAGCTCACCTGTAGACATAAAGGCGCTAGTAAGCCGCACGATTGATCAGCTTCAACCCGAAAATGGCAAACAAATTA
>CAIUAO010000022.1 GCA_903897155.1 uncultured Actinomycetes bacterium
CGCAGTCAGAAGCTGAATCGATCGCCACAAACTTAGGCCTTCCGGAGCGTCTATTTGAAGACTCACTCCAAGGTCTTTCGGGCGGTCAAAGACGCCGTGTTGAACTCGCTCGCCTGCTCTTTAGTGGCGCTGAGACGTTGCTACTCGATGAACCTACAAACCACTTGGATGCTGAATCGATTAACTGGCTCCGTGAATACCTCGGTAAATATAGCGGTGGGCTAGTCATCATCTCCCACGATGCGAATTTAATCGAAACCGTTGTAAACAAGGTTTTTTATATCGATGGCAACCGCAATGTCATTGACGTCTATAACATGGGCTGGAAGAAGTATCTCCAGCAACGTGAAGATGATGAGCATCGCCGTAAGAAAGAACGCGCAAACGCAGAGAAGAAAGCAGCAATCCTTGCAAAACAAGGCGAGAAGATGCGTGCTAAAGCATCTAAGGCTGTTGCAGCCCAGGGAATGCTGCGCCGCGCTGATGCACTCCTTGCAGGGCTTGAAGATGTTCGTAAATCTGACAAGGTTGCCAAGCTTCGTTTCCCAACACCTGCCCCATGTGGCAAGACCCCTCTTATGGCCCACGGACTTTCGAAGTCATATGGCTCACTTGAAATTTTCACCGACGTTGATCTCGCGGTTGATCGTGCTTCGCGCGTTGTAATCCTTGGGCTCAACGGTGCGGGCAAGACAACGCTTTTGAAGATGCTCGCAGGTGTTCTTGAATCAGATACAGGTGCAATTGAACCAGGACATGGCCTGAAGATCGGCTACTACGCCCAGGAACATGAAATGCTCGATTTTGAAAGAACAGTTCTTGAAAACATGATGTCATCTGGTGAAAGTGTAGGAGAGCCACAAGCACGCCAAGTACTCGGTTCATTCTTGTTTAGTGGTGATGATGTGCAAAAGCCCGTGAAGGTCCTCAGTGGTGGAGAGAGAACTCGTTTGGCACTTGCCACACTCGTTGTTGGAGCAGCCAACTTGTTGCTCTTGGATGAGCCAACAAACAACTTAGATCCAGCATCCAGAGATGAGATCTTGGCAGCACTGAGTGAATATCAAGGCGCAGTAGTAATGGTTACCCACGATGACGGCGCTGTTAAAGCACTCAAGCCTGAGCGAGTATTGCTACTACCAGATGGAGATGAAGACCTTTGGAACGATGAGTATTACGACCTCATTGCTCTGGAATAATTAAGCGCGGATTGCCTGAGCAAGCCCCGCAAAATCTTCAACTAAAAGATCAATCTCTTTTTGAGTATGAGCCAAACTAATAAGCCACTGCTCATCAAGTCCTGGAGGGGTAATAATTCCGCGGTTGAGTGACCAGAGCCATGAAAGTTCAGCAACACCAAAGTCTGTAGCTTTGTAATCACGGTAGTTACGTACTGGATCAATTGACCAAGTAATGCAACCCTTCACGCCAAAACCAACAGTGTGTGCAGGAAGTTCATACTCATCAATGATTGCTGAAATACGATCAAGTGCGTCGTAGTTAAGTTTCTCAGCATTTGCCATCGCCTCTGGAGTACAGAGCATATCCATTGCGCGCACGCCAGCCATTGCTAGTGGGTTTGCATTGAAAGTTCCGTAGTGCGCCATACGACCATCGCTGATCGCATCCATGATCTCTTTTCTGCCACCAAATGCAGCAACAGGAAGTCCGCCGCCAATTGATTTAGCAAGGCAGATTAGATCAGGCTTCACACCAATGCGCTTTGCAGCTCCGTGAGGACCTGCTGTTAGCCCAGTCTTGACTTCATCAAAGATCAATACAATGTTGTACTGATCACACAATGCGCGCACGCCCTGTAAGTAGCCATCATCTGGAAGAACAATCGCAAGGTTTTCAAGAACTGGTTCAACAATAAAACAAGCAATCTTTTTGCCATGCTCTTTGAACTTCTTCTCAAGTGCCTCAAGATTGTTAAATGGCACAACGTGCACGACGCCAGTAAGTGAACCACTAGGCGCAACAGGAGTTGGCTCATCTGCTGGACCAGCAAGTTTGAGGTCTGGCTTAGCTGAGACTGTGAGTGGGTCATAGCTGCCGTGGTAGCCACCCTCTACTTTTACAATCTCTTCTTTGCCACTAAACACCTTTGCCGTACGAACGGCATACATAGTTGCCTCAGTGCCTGAGTTGGTAAAGCGAACTTGATCGATCTCAAAACGCTTACATAAACGCTCACCGGCGTCGCGTGAGATCGGGCTTGGGGTCACAAAAATAGTTCCGTTCTTTAGAGCCTGTTCTGCCTCTTTCACCACAACTGGGTTGAGGTGGCCAGCAAGCATCGCTCCAAAGCCCATAGATAGATCGAGCATGGCTCGTCCATCGACATCGGTCATCCAAGCGCCCTTGGCGCTGACAATTGAAATTGGGTAGGGATCCCAGTGTTGGAAGCTTGATGGAACACCTAGCGGCATTGTTCCTAGGGCAAGGTCATACTCGACTCTGGACCCAAATGATGATTGAGTGAAACGTGCCCATTCTTCAGCAATTAACTTTTCAACAATGCTGGTTTGAACAGGGCGAGAAGTACGAGCGGTTTTTCTAAAGGTCTCCTGCTGTAGCGTTCAGGTCATCTTCTAACTGTTTGAGCATCGAGGACTCTTAGCTGGTGCCAAGATACGATGACAATCTCCCTTATGGTTTTCGCTAGCGCTGTTTACGTAAAGTTCACGTATTCCTCACTTGCTGTAGCTAAGGTAGCAGAAAGAGTCAAAGTAAGCATCTTTGGCGTACTTGCGCGTTTTGAAATAGACTTTTTTCATATAAAAATCAAATCTACACGGGAAATAAAAGGTAAAAAATGGCACGAGGAAATACAAGCGCATGGCAGCCTGGTAGCGATGGATTAGACCCTAATCGCTGGCGCGCGTTGGCCGTTATCGCAATTGCGTCTTTGATGATTGTTTTAGATGCATCGATTATTAACCTAGCTCTTCCAAGTGCACAAAAAGCTTTACACATTTCTAATGCAAACCGTCAATGGGTAGTAACTGCTTACTCACTTACCTTCGGAAGTTTGTTACTTCTAGGTGGTCGAATTGCAGACTTCGTTGGCCGTAAGAAAATTTTCATTATCGGTCTTCTTGGTTTTGCAGTTGCCTCTGGAATTGGTGGATTTTCTACCAACCAAGGTGAACTCTTTGCCATGCGCGGACTACAAGGTGCCTTTGGCGCACTCCTTGCTCCCGCATCTCTATCTTTAATCAACGTAACTTTCACAGTACCTAAAGAACGCGCAAAGGCATTTGGTGTTTACGGCGGTATCTCAGGCGGAGGCGCTGCAATTGGCTTGATCATGGGTGGATTACTTACCGAGTATGCCAACTGGCGTTGGTGCTTATTTGTAAATATTCCTATCGCTATCATCGCGGTGCTCATGGCCTATCCATGGCTGCATGAATCAAAGGCTGTTGGAGATAACAAGTACGACATCCCCGGCGCCCTCACCGTGACCGCAGGGCTAGTAAGTCTTGTTTACGGATTTAGCCAAGCAGCGACAAATGGCTGGGCAAATAGCCATACCTACTCATACTTCATCATTGCTGCTGTATTCCTACTTGCCTTCTTTGCCATTGAAGCAAAGACTGCTCATCCCCTCTTGCCTCTTCGAGTCCTGACCGAACGCAACCGCGGCGGGTCCTATATCGGCTCGCTCTTGGTAGGAATTGGCCTCTTTGCCATGTTCCTCTTCTTGAGTATCTACATGCAGTCCTTCTTGCATTACTCACCAATCAGAGCAGGCGTTGCCTTCTTGCCATTCACCGTAGGAATCATCATCGGCGCAGGTGTCGCTTCAACCTTGCTTCCTAAGATCGGACCTCGTCCTTTGATGGTGACAGGTATGAGCATCGCTACCGTTGGAATCTTGCTCTTCTCTCGCATCACTCCAACTTCTGGTTATCTCTCCTATCTACTTCTTCCAATGCTGATCATGAGCTTTGGTTGCGCTCTGTACTTCATTCCTAACGCAAGTACAGGCCTTCACAATGCCGGTCAGCACGACACGGGCGTAGCGAGCGCAATGATCAACACCTCCCAGCAAATCGGTGGCTCACTCGGCGCCGCTCTTCTCAACACGATTGCTATCTCATCAGCCGCAGCTTTCGCCAAGGGTCATACCTCCCTGGGCGCGCAGACAGCGGTCTTTGCCCAGGTCCATGGCTTCACAACGACCTTTAAGTGGGGCGCTGTGTTTCTTGCTTCATGCGCCGTCATTTCGGCCTTCATGATCAATGTGGGTAAGGATTCCCTCGTAGAGACTGAAACTGGGACCCCTCACTAAGTTCTGCCCTTTGAGCCTTCTTGCGTTAAACTTGTATTTGCAAGTCATTCGCAAGAAGGAGCATGGTGAATAC
>CAIUAO010000023.1 GCA_903897155.1 uncultured Actinomycetes bacterium
GCTCGTCCAAAGTTCTTAGGAAGCGGTGGCATACTCATGGCCGCACTCCAGTTCCTGTTCGATGGGGCAATATAGAACGAATGTAATCCTCTGCAGCAAAGGTAAGGCCAGGATCTTTCCCTTGTTGTTCACCTAAATACCAGCGGTGCTCCAAGATCTCATGAAACATCTGCGCAGGCTCAACGAAACCACGTAGTTCACTTGGAATCATATTCATTACTCGTTGATATGTCTCACTCATCCAGCGCCGAGCACTGTCTTGAATCGGAGGAAGTGGTTTCTTCTCGCGGCCTCTGAATCTGTCAAAAGATGCAAGTAACCTTTTTGCCTGTAACTCTTCAGCGTGAATTCCCATAAGTTCCCATAAACGATTTTGGTGGTACCCGGCAGCAACGAGCTTAGGCGTGAACTTAAGAGCACCTTTTTCACCATCAAGAGTGACTTCTACCTCTTCAACAGCAAAACCAAGATCTTGAACCGCGCGCATAGCCTTTTCAACTGCGTGGCGGTCAGTTGGATCTAATATCTGTGGCTCCTTGAGCATCGCCCATAGTCGTCTATAGCGCTTAATAACTGCTTCAGCAGCTTTTATGGGATCCATTCCAGGGTGTAATACACCAGAGGATGCAAGATCTTCCAACTCTGCAGCAACATTGAATTGCGCGATATCAAGGTCGTGCTCGCGCTGACCATTGCTGAGTTGAGTTTGAAATTCACCAGTTTCTGCATCTACTAAGTAGGCGGCATATTCATTTGCATCTCTGCGGAATAAAGTATTAGAGAGCGAACAATCGCCCCACCAGAAACCAAGTAAGTGCAATCTAACAAGAAGTAGCGCAAGCCCATTAGCCATTGTTGTAATTTCATGTGGAGTTGGATTACCACTCATAATTACTCGATATGGAAGTGAGTATGGGAGATAACGTGTTACTAAAGCACATGGAAGTGCTTCGCCTCTTTTTGAAAGTCTGTCTTCCACAATCGCAACGGGTTCAACACATGGCGCATTTCTATTGTTGAGCTCCCTCAATAGTGCATATTCTTTTTGCGCAAATTCTGGGACAGTCTCTTTAACAGCAAATACTTCTCGGTCCCCTGGGCCAGTACGGACAAGGCGAACAATGTGGCGAGAGATACCACGCATCGACGCGAGGCCATCTTCTTCAGGCCACTCTTCAACGGGCTTTCGCCACGACAGGTTGGAAAGAGTCACCATATCTTCACTCAAACCAGTGATTCTTAGCTCGCCCACAGGGCTATCTTTCCCTATTATCTAGCAATGGCACTCAAAAAACCCAGCATCCACTTTGGTTCTAAGTCACGTTCTAAGGCAGAGGCTGCCCCGAAAAACCTTGGAGAACAAGGTGTGCCTCTAGACCGTGCCCACCCCTTCTACTTTGGCTTCCTTGCTGCGACCGGAGCGGTTATCGCAATCACGCTCTTGCGTGCTTTTGCTAATGCCAGCCAAGTATTTGTCCTCATTATTATTTCCCTCTTCTTTGCTGCAGGGTTAAATCCCGCTGTTGAATTCTTTCAACGTCGTGGGCTTAAGCGCACTGGAGCAGTTGCGTGCGTCGTAGGAATAGTTCTCGCCTTTGTCGGTGTTTTCTCTGCAGTTGTCATCCCGCCGGTTGTTCATCAACTCAATCTTCTTCTTAAAGATGCTCCCACCCTCATAGCGAATTTAAAGAACAATCCCACACTAGATAGTCTTAATGTTAAGTACGGCATCATTGACACTATCCAGAAGAAGGTAAATGCAGGTGTGCATGATGGCCAGTTTGTTGTTGGTGCATTTGGCGGAGTTATTGGAGTCGGAAAAGCAGTTTTATCTGGAGCGGTTGCTACTCTCACCATCCTTATCTTGACTCTTTACTTTCTTGCTTCTTTGCCATCAGTTACTCAAGCGGCATATCGCTTCGTTCCACTTTCACGGCGTGATCGCGTCAGCAGAATTAGTGATGCCATCATCAAACGGGTCGGAGCCTTTGTGAGTGGACAAGCATCTGTGGCAGTTATTGCTGGAATCTTTGCCCTTGTTCTTTCATTAGCCCTTGGCCTGCCATATGCATCTGCAATTAGTCTGCTTGTTTTTCTTTGTGGGCTTATTCCACTTATTGGGCACATTCTGGGTTGCGCAGCATTCACCATCGTGGCACTAACTAAATCACCGACTGATGCCATCATCGTCTTTGTGTGTTATGTCATATACATACAGCTAGAGAACTACTTCATATTGCCACGCATCATGCGCCGCTCACTTTCGATGCCTGGACTTGTCACTATTATTGCTGCATTGGTTGGCGTGAGCTTGCTTGGAGTTATAGGTGGGCTTTTGGCGGTACCAATCGCAGCAGCAATACTCTTAATCGTCGATGAAGTCGTATTTCCAAAGGCCGAAAGGGGCTAACTTGTCAAAGGCAACAAAGAACAAAAGACCACACCGCAAACCGCTTTTTATTGCAATTGGATTAACGGTTGTATGGCTAGGTATTTCAAGTGTGACAGGACCTCTCTTCGGCAACCTTTCAACAGTACAAAAAAATGACAACTCAAAATTTCTTCCATCCTCTGCTGAGGCAGAAAAGTTCAATGTAGCCGCTAAGGCATTTACCTCTGGGTCAAATAACTCTTTTCCTGAGCTCGTCCTATTCGTAGGAAAGGCAGATCCTGCTGCAATTGCCTCTGCAAATGCATTTCTTCAAACACTTCCTTCAAAGCCACTAGTTGATATAAATGGCAAGGCGATTGCGCTTGTCAATAAAACGATTGGCGACTTCTTAGATACCTCTGCGCCTCTGGTTGCATTCCCATCTAAAAATGCTGATGCAATTTTGGCCAGCGTTCCTTATAGCTCTGGAAAATCAGACACAGTCCTTGCCAATAAGAAACCAGCACTGCCAGTCTTTACCTCATCAATCCGCTATTACTCAGCGCAATACGCCACGTCTCATGGATTGCAAGCTCATGTCACAGGAATAGCAGCAATACTCTCTGATCTATTTGGCGCTTTTGGCTCTCTAGATTCAAGCCTGCTGCTCACAACAGGTCTTGTCGTAGCCATCATCTTGATTATCGTGTACCGATCACCAATCTTGTGGATACTTCCACTGTTCTCAGCAGGCATTGCTCTGACATTTGCTGGATCAGTAATTTATGAATTAGCAAAGCACAACATCATTACTCTCGATGGGCAATCGCAGGGAATTCTCTCGGTGCTAGTTCTTGGCGGGGCAACAGATTATGCCCTCTTGCTTATTGCGCGCTATAGAGAAGAACTCCACCATGTTGAATCTCGATTTGAAGCAATGCAAAATGCCCTGCGCGGAGTTGTTGAACCAATTGTTGCCTCTGGATCTACCGTTGCAGTCAGTTTAATTCTCCTACTTTTAGCAAGCCTTTCTAATAACCGAGGTCTTGGACCAGTTGGAGCAATTGGAATCTTGTGTGCCGTGATAACTATTCTCACCCTTCTTCCAGCTGCCCTCGTTCTCTTTGGGCGTTGGATTTTCTGGCCACGTATCCCAAAGTTTGGTAGTGAAGATGAAAAACTCAAAGGAATTTGGGCAAAGCTTGCAAACGCAACAGCTAAAAAGCCTCGCACTTACTGGGTGGCTACTGGCTTAGTACTTCTTATATTTGCAGCATTCGCATCAACGCTGCATGCATCTGGAATATCTACTTCCCAGTCCTTTACAAAGACTCCTGATTCAGTGAAGTCACAAGATGTTCTCTTGAAGTACTTCTCTGGTGGTCAAGGCCAGCCAACTCAAATTTGGACCACAGAATCTAGTGCTGCTGCAATCACAGCCAAATTATCAAGCACTTCTGGTATCACATCTGTTGTACCTGATGGAGTTCAAGCCCCTGGTGGAACTCCAAGAGTTGTTGATGGGCACGTTATCCTCAATGCAACATTGGTTGCTACAGCTGATTCAAATGAAGCAACAAACATGATTCCTGCTATCCGAAGCGCCGCACATGCAATTGATCCACAGTCACTTGTTGGAGGAACCTCTGCCGTCTTTTATGACTCACACCAGGCTGCAGCGCGTGATCAGCGTCTAATTATTCCAGTCGTGCTCCTTGTGATTGCAATCATTTTGGGACTGCTGCTTCGAAGCGTTCTCGCATCACTGATGCTGCTTTTCACAGTAGTGCTCTCATATCTTGCAACCCTAGGTGCCTGTGCGCTGGTCTTCCATCACATCTTCCACTTTGCTGGAGAGGATTCAGGCTTCCCACTCTTCGCCTTTATTTTCTTAGTTGCACTGGGCATTGACTACAACATCTTCTTGATGACTCGTGTTCGCGAGGAAGCAATGCAGATTGGTACCAGAGCGGGAATGATCAAGGGTGTAACAGTTACGGGCGGGGTAATTACTTCTGCAGGAATTGTTCTTGCAGCAACATTTACCGTGCTTGGCATCTTGCCGATTGTCTTCTTGGCAGAAATCGGTTTCTCTGTTGCATTTGGAGTATTGCTCGACACATTTATTGTTCGCTCAATACTTGTTCCGGCTTTAGTCCACAGTATCGGACCAAAGATCTGGTGGCCTTCAAAACTACAGAAGAGCTAAATCTCTGTAGGTAAAGGCAATCTGTTTGGAGCGATAATCCCTGTGATTTCACTCAAGATGCGATAAACAAATGGTTCTCCAACCCACAAGTGTTTAGCGCCATCAACGGGAATTAAGTTCAGGCGAGGAAAACTTTTAAATCTCTCCTTCGCCTGTTCTGGATTTAAGTACTCATCATGTTCAGGAATATATGCGCTCACTGGGCGCGAGTCTTTCTGCCAAAAATCTAAATCTTCCTGCTGCGTGCGCTGCAAGGGAGGGCTCAGCAAAATTAATCCCGCAATTCGTGCGTCTTTTGCATAGCGAAGGGCGAGATCAGTTCCAAATGACCATCCGGTTACCCAAAGTTTTTCTACTTGAAGTGCATCAAAGCAATAATTTATTGCAGCTTCAACATCCATCTTTTCACTCTCGCCATTATCAAACAGACCCTCTGAAGTTCCTGCCTCACTTGTTGTGCCGCGAGTATTGAAACGAATAACTTCGATACCAGCCATAAAGGGAAGTCTTCCTGCTGCTTTTTTATAAATGTGGCTATCCATCATCCCCCCGCCACTTGGGTTGGGGTGAAGGCAGAGCAGGGATGCGGTGTGGCCCTCAAGTGGGCTAGCGACCTCCCCAACTAATGTGAGGGAATCGGCGGTAGTGATCGTGATCGCCCTACGATTGGCCGGAAGAATTGTGCTCGGCCTTATTAACTCTGACACAAAATAAGTTTAGTCTTACCCCATGACTCCTACAGACACATTGATTAGCTACTCACCTGCCACTGGAGAAGAAGTAGGCAGATATCCAGACAGCAGCGCAGAAGTTGTGCATGAGCTTGTCGCCAGGGCCCGCGCTGGATCCCTTGCTTGGCGAGCACTTGGCTTTAAGGGAAGAAAAGTAATTCTTAAAAAGTGGGCTGCGCTCATGGCAACTCGTATTGATGAACTGGCAAAGATTGTTATGGATGAGACTGGTAAACCAAAGAGTGATGCAACTCTTGAAGTCACACTTGCAATCGGTCATCTTGCATGGGCAGCAAATAACGCCCCTCGTTTTCTTCGTACGAGCAATCGTGCACCTGGACTCATCATGGCTAACATGTCAGCGAAGGTTCAATATGTTCCATTTGGTGTTATTGGAGTAATCGGGCCTTGGAATTACCCCGTCTACACACCTATGGGATCAATTGCCTATTCTCTTGCTGCAGGCAACTCTGTTGTTTTCAAGCCAAGTGAATTCACTCCTGGAGTTGGCTACTGGCTGGGTGAAACATTTAATGAAGTTGCCAAAGATGCCAATGTATTTTTTGTTGTCACCGGTGGGCCTGCGACAGGTGTTGCGCTCACGCAAAGCGCGGTCGATAAAGTTGCTTTCACAGGATCAACTAGAACTGCAAAGAAAGTTGCAGCAAGTTGTGCTGAGCGCATGGTGCCAGTTGTGCTTGAGTGCGGTGGATCAGATGCGGCAATCATCGATGTTGATGCAGATATTTCAGCAGCAGCTGACGCCGTTCTATGGGGAGCAATGTCTAATTCTGGACAGACCTGCATTGGCACCGAGCGTGTTTATGTGATGGATAAAGTGGCAGATAAATTTATTGCTGAAATCAAAAGAGGCGCTGAAAAGATTAAGCCCGGCAAAGAATACGGCGCGATCACAATGCCTTCTCAACTCAAAGTGATCGATAGCCATATCCGCGACGCTGCAAGTAGAGGCGCAGAGTTTGTTGTAGGAAGCGTTGATTCAGTTCAAGCCCCATATGTGAATCCAACAATCATGCTCAATGTCCCAGAAGATTCACTAGCTGTTGCCGAGGAAACATTTGGGCCAACCCTTGTGATTAACAGGGTCAGTGATGTTGATGAGGCAATACGCCTTTCCAACGGAGTGAGATATGGCCTTGCAGCCTCAGTCTGGTCAAAGAAGAACGCTGACTACATTACCTCTCAGTTGCAATGTGGAATGGTTTCTGTGAACTCGGTGATTGCATATGCCGGTATTGCGACACTTCCATTTGGAGGAGTTAAAGAGAGCGGGTATGGACGCATACATGGACGAGAGGGACTTCGAGAATTTACCTATCTTCGCTCAGTAGCTAAAAAGCGATTTAGCATTCCTCTTGCGACAATGTCATTTACACGCAAAGCATCAACTGATGCGTTGATTAAAAAGCTTGCCGAACTTCGTAATCGCTAAACCGTTTCTTTAGTATTTAGGAGCGTTGCGAGAGCGTAGTGTCTTAGGCTGCCGCTGATCTTTCTTCTGCCAGCATGCGCTATGCCAATGTCTGCGATTATCCAGATCATCATCGACCCATGCAACGATATGTGGAGTAGCAGTTGGTATTAATTGATCACACCCAGGACAGCGATAAGGCTTTGTAGAACTAGAACCTGTAACTTTTCTAACCGTATATATACCTTCTAGATGTTCTTCAACAGTTTCAAATGAGTGTGAGATATCGCGATCAGGCTCTTTAGGGCCTTTACCTTTAGGGTGATTTCTACGTGGGCTCACCCCTCTATTCTTTCCTATTCACAGCAAATTCGCTGCCTCATATTGAGATTAAATTAGCGAGTTGCTTGAGGAATACGGCAAGATACGAACATGAACCACGCAATTAAAGTACGCGGCTTAAAGAAGAGCTATGGCGGAAAAATTGCAGTCAATGGAATTGATCTTGAAGTTGTGCAAGGTGAGATATTTGCCATTTTGGGCCCAAATGGAGCTGGTAAGACTACAACGGTTGAGATTTTAGAAGGTTATCGCGATCGAGATTCAGGAGATGTTGCGGTTCTTGAACTTGATCCAGAACATCTTGGAAGCCACAGTAGTAGCTGGCGAAATAGAATTGGCATAGTATTGCAATCAACAAGTGACGCGGGTGATCTAAGCGTCTCTGAGACAATTCACCACTTCTCTCATTACTATACAAATCCCAAGAATCCAGATGATGTCATTACCTTGGTAGGACTTGATGAGAAGCGTGATGACAGAGTGCATAACCTCTCAGGGGGGCAACGTCGTAGATTAGATGTGGCACTGGGAATTATCGGCTCTCCTGAAATTCTCTTTCTCGATGAACCAACAACCGGCTTTGATCCAGAAGCACGAAGGGCATTCTGGGGGCTAATACGCACGTTAAAAGCCGAAGGAACGACAATACTTTTAACCACACATTATCTAGATGAAGCAGAAGAACTTGCCGACCGAGTAGCTGTAATAAACAACGGTAAGATTATTGAGATTGCAACCCCAGCAACACTTGGTGGTCGCCATTTGGCGAAAGCAACGATCTCTTGGAAAGAAAAAGGTCACATACAAACCAAACTTTCTGCTAATCCCACAGCGGATATCCAAGAGTTATCTAAGATTTTTAATGGCGATATCCCAGAGCTGACAGTTACTCGGCCAACCTTGGAAGATATTTACATCACGATGATTGGGGCCAACAAGTGAACATACTTCGCATTGGCGCTCTTCGCGGTGCACTAGAAATAAAGCAGTTTATGCGCAGGCGAGAATCTGTTGTCTTCACCTTGATGTTCCCCGTGCTCTTGCTATTTATCTTTGGTTCAGTGTTCAAAAATACGATTGCTCCAGGAGTTACTTTTAGTCAGTACTTTATTTCAGGCATGGTGGCATCAGGACTTGTAAACACAGGCTTCCAGCAGCTTGCTATCAATATTCCAATGGAGCGAGACTTTGGAACACTTAAGCGGCTGCGTGGAACTCCTATGTCGCCAATTTCATTCTTTATCGGAAAGGCCATATTGGTCTTTACTGCCATGATCATTCAAGTATTTTTACTTTTGCTCTTTGGCGTGCTCTTCTTTCATCTACATATGCCACATAGCCCAGCACTCTGGCTCCGATTTGCATGGCTAGTCGTCCTGGGAAGCGCCTCCTCAACCGTGCTTGGCATTGCCTTTGCAACTGTTATTAAAAGTGGCCGTGGAGCGGCGGCAGTCGTCTCTCCTATCGTGATCATCTTGCAGTTTTTAAGTGGCGTCTTCTTTGTCTTCTCAAGCTTGCCTTCATGGATGCAAAAGTTTGCTTCTATATTTCCTTTGAAGTGGCTCACCCAAGGTATGCGATCAGTCTTCTTGCCAGAGAGCTTTGCTTCTCAAGAAGTTGCCCACTCCTGGGAAATCGGGCGAACAGCACTCGTTCTAGTTGTATGGCTAGTACTTGGAACGGTAATGGCAGCTCGCTCATTTAAATGGTCTGACCAATAATGAGTAAAGGATCGAGAGGGTTTGCGCTTCTCATTGCACTTAGTTTATTGGCCACATCGGCGCCTGCATCGCATTCGGTAACTGCAAAGCCAACACCGAAACCGACTATGAAGGCAACCACAAAACCAAGTGTTAAAACTGGTACAAAAGTAACTACTCCTAAGAAAAAAGTAGTGAAGAAGGTCTATCGGAAGTACAAGCCTCGTAAGCGGGTGGTCATAACTCCTTCACCAGCTGCGAATTGGCCTCCTGCTGGATTTGTTTCCAATAACGGGGTGTATGCGAAAGTCCCAACAGGGGCAGAACTGGTTGGAATCTTGTCGGCACTTAAGTCACCTAGTGGTTCTGTAAAACAATGCTCACAAGACCCTAAGAATCCTGCAACTGTTGCAAAATCCTGTGGAGCAGTATTAGCCGCCGCACAGGATGGATGTTCGTGGTGGGAAGTTAACTCAGTAGTAAATGGAGTTGATCCAAACAACCCAAATGGACAAATCATTCTTGGAAATTTGCGGACGCTATCAGGCGGAACTCCAGCTCACTCGGTTTCAACAATTATTTTAATCAGTGATGTCCCGCTTATCACTGGCGTTAAGTTCACTAATATCACTGTGAAATGTTGGCCTACGCCGACTACTGAGCATGTGCCAAGTAATACCTTTACCCCAGCAACAGCCTCACCATCGCCATCACAGGGTTAAAAGTATTTAGCGGTTTGCTCCAGGAATCCAGAGCGTATCTCCTGTTTTTTTATTAGCGTGACGCGCAAGAACAAAGAGGAGATCAGAAAGTCGGTTTAAGTACTTTGCTGTGAGTGGGTTTACTCCCCCGCCAAATGAGTGGATCGCATGCCATGTCGAACGTTCGGCCCGGCGCGTAACGGTGCGCGCAACATGCAAGAGCGCAGCTCCAGCAGTTCCAGATGGCAATACGAATGAGCGTAACTCTTCTAAATCTTTGTTATAAAAATCAATCTGTTCTTCTAAGAAGGCAACCTGAGATTCAACAACCCGAAGTGGTTCGATCTTTGGATTATCGATTACTGGTGTGCAGAGATCGGCTCCAACATCAAAGAGATCGTTTTGAATGCGGATAAGGACCTTGGTCACAGATGGATCATCACTAGGAGCTAGAGCAAGAACAACGCCGATAGATGAATTTGCTTCATCAACGTCGGCATATGCTTCCAAGCGAGGGTCATTTTTTGATGTGCGGCTCATATCTCCAAGGGAGGTAGTGCCGTCATCACCAGTTTTTGTATAGATACGAGTCAGATTAACCATGGGGTGAGCCTATTAGAGCAAGTACGATGTGACCACTCAAGTTTTGATTGGAGGTGAGTTATGCCCGAAAGTTCATCAAGTTTTCGCATCCTTGGTCCAGCTCGCCTATCTGGTGAGGTCAAAATAACAGGGGCAAAGAACTCAGCCCTCAAACTTATGGCAGCATCGCTACTTGCTGAAGGAACTCACACCCTGCGCAATGTCCCAGATATTGCCGACGTTCACATTATGTCTGAACTCTTAGAGCGCTTGGGATGTACGGTTACATTAAATAATGATGTGCTCACCATTAATGTTCCAGCAATACCTGGTCACAAGGCTGAATATGACTTAGTACGCAAAATGCGCGCTTCTATTAACGTGCTTGGACCGATCCTTACTCGTGTTGGAATTGCTGAAATTTCTCTTCCTGGTGGAGATGCAATCGGATCAAGGGGACTTGATTTTCACATAAGTGGTTTGGAAGCACTGGGTGCAACTATCTCATTTGAACACGGCTTTATCATTGCAAAGGTAGATGGAAGATTAAAAGGGGCAACTATCGACTTGGTTTTCCCAAGTGTTGGCGCAACTGAGAATTTAATGACAGCAGCCGTTTTGGCAAAAGGTACTACAACAATTAATAACGTTGCCCGTGAACCAGATATTAGTGACCTGGGTGAATATCTCATCTCTATGGGTGCGAAAATTCAGGGCTTAGGTAGTCAAACTCTTGTTATCGAAGGTGTGGATTCACTTAAAGCAGCTGATCATTCAACTCTTCCAGACCGCATTGTTACTGGTACATGGGCCTTTGCCGCTGCTATGACAGGTGGAGATATAACAATTCATGGCGGGAGAGCTGATCACCTTGAATTGCCTTTAGATAAACTTGTTGCAAGCGGCGCAGTTATTACATCAACTCCTGATGGTATTCGTGTGAAAATGGATAAAAGACCCACTGCAATTGATGTTGCAACACTTCCCTATCCAGGATTTCCAACCGATTTACAGCCTATGGCAATCGCCTTAAACGCAATTGCTAACGGAAGCGCCATAGTGACTGAGAATGTATTTGAGGCAAGATTTATGTTTGTTAATGAGCTTAAGCGTTTAGGTGCCCGCATTACTGTTGATGGCCATCACGCTGCCATTGCTGGAATTAAGCAGCTATCCGGAGCTCCGGTTGTCGCAACAGATATCCGCGCAGGTGCTGGATTAGTCCTAGCGGGGCTTGTGAGTGAAGGCATCACAATTGTTGAAGATGCATTCCATATTGATCGGGGTTACCCAAATTTTGTAGAGGATTTGCGCGCTTTAGGCGCAGATGTGACCCGAATTTAAGCTTGGGCTTGCTCGCCCAAAATTGATACTCGGTTCTTATTAACCGAAATAAACCCGCCTGTCATATCAAAATCAGATGTTGTGCCATCTGCTGCTTTCACTGTGACAACGCCAGGAACGAGCACGCCGAGCAATGAAATGTGATCAGGCAAGATACCAATATCACCATCAAGAGTCCGCGCAGAGACCATTGTGGCCTCACCTGAGAAGACACGCTTCTCAGGTGAGACTACTTCAACGGTGAGTGTTGCCATCTTTATGCCTTCGCCAATTCTGCAGCCCTGCGCTCAACGTCAGCTAGGCCACCACACATGAAGAATGCTTGCTCTGGAACATGGTCATACTTTCCATCAGCAAGTGCTTCGAACGCCTCAATTGTTTCAGAAAGCGGTACGAATGATCCATCAAGACCTGTGAAAACCTTCGCAACGAATGTGTTCTGAGATAAGAAGCGCTGAATACGGCGGGCACGGCCAACCAAGATGCGATCTTCTTCAGAAAGTTCATCAATACCCAAGATTGCAATGATGTCTTGGAGATCCTTATAACGCTGCAAAATCTGCTTCACACGGTTAGCAACACGGAAGTGGTGCTCGCCAATATAGCGAGGATCCAAGATACGTGATGTTGAGTCAAGAGGATCCACAGCAGGATAAATACCAAGTTCTGAAATTGGACGAGACAATACTGTTGTCGCATCCAAGTGGGCGAATGTGGTGTGAGGAGCTGGGTCGGTAATGTCATCGGCAGGAACATAAATTGCCTGCATTGATGTAATCGAGTGACCACGTGTTGATGTGATGCGCTCCTGTAGTTGTCCCATTTCGTCAGCAAGTGTTGGCTGGTATCCCACAGCTGATGGCATACGGCCAAGCAGTGTTGATACTTCAGAACCTGCTTGTGTGAAACGGAAAATATTATCAATGAACAAGAGCACGTCTTGCTTTTGAACATCGCGGAAGTATTCAGCCATTGTCAGGGCTGATAGCGCAACACGTAGACGAGTTCCAGGTGGTTCATCCATCTGACCAAAGACCAAGGCGGTCTTATTGATAACACCAGTCTCAGTCATTTCTAGGAACAAATCGTTACCTTCACGAGTACGTTCACCAACACCGGCGAAAACTGATACTCCACCGAAGTTTTCAGCTACGCGGTAAATCATCTCTTGAATCAAAACTGTCTTGCCCACACCAGCACCGCCGAAAAGACCAATCTTTCCGCCGCGTACATAAGGAGTAAGTAGGTCAATAACCTTAATTCCAGTCTCAAACATCTCCGTCTTTGACTCAAGTTGATCAAAGGCAGGTGCGGTACGGTGAATCGGCCAACGCTCTTTAATGTTCAAGGATGCTGTTGGAACATCAAGTGATTCACCCAATGTATTAAATACATGTCCCTTTGTTACATCGCCCACTGGAACGCTAATAGGCGCTCCGGTATCTGTGACTGATGCTCCGCGAACCATTCCATCGGTTGGTTGCATGGAGATCGCGCGAACGACGTTATCGCCGATGTGCTGAGCAACTTCCATGGTGAGCATGCGCTTTTCACCAGAGAGGGTCACATCTACATGCAAGGCATTGAAAATCGCCGGCATCGAGTCGGCGGGGAATTCAATATCCACCACTGGGCCGATTACTCGGGCCACGCGACCGTTCTTACTCGCTACTTTGGTAGTTGTCTCTGACATCATTCGCTCCCTGCGCTAGCTGAGGCAAGCGCATCTGCGCCGCCAACAATTTCACTGATCTCTTGTGTGATTTCGGCTTGACGAGCCGCATTCGCAAGTCGGGTAAGTGACTTGATTAACTCATCAGCATTGTCAGTTGCTGACTTCATTGCGCGTCGACGGGCAGCATGCTCGGAAGCTGCTGACTGCAACATCGCATTGAAAACTCGTGCCTCTACATAACGAGGAAGTAAGGCGTTAAGCACTCCCTCTGCACTTGATTCAAATTCATACATCGCCATTACTTTATGATCTCCAGCAGCCTGCTCAGCATCATGATTCTCACTCTTTGCAAGTGGCAAGAGCTGATCACCAACTGGCAACTGAGTAATCATTGATTTGAATTGGGTATAAATAATATGGAGTTCATCGACCCCATTTTTATTTTCCCCTGAGTCAGTGAGAAATGCTGTGATTAAATTTTCTGATACCTCTCGAGCATTTTCAAATGTTGGATTATCTGAGAAACCACTCCAGGAATTAGCAATTTCACGATTCCTAAAACGATAAAAATTAATCGCTTTGCGCCCTACTAAATAGGCATCTACTTCTAGCCCACGGCCTCGCAAATTAGAAATCAGTAAATCGCCTTCTTTAATTGCGGCATTTGAATAAGCCCCGGCCATTCCACGATCTGCAGTAATAATAAGTACGGCAGCTCGCTTTGGATTAATCGCGGCAAAGGTGAGCGGGTGAACTGTATTTGAGTGATTCGCAACTGCGGACACGGCGTTAGTCAGCTCATTTGAGTATGGCGATGAAGCCGCTACTCGCTGTTGCGCCTTGACGATACGCGATGCAGAGATCAACTCCATGGCACGCGTGATCTTTTTAGTCGCTTTAACCGAACGCATCCGGCGGCGATAAATACGAAGTTGAGCACCCATTTTTTAGTTACTTACTCGCAGTCGCTGAGAATTGAGACTTGAAAGTCTCGATGGCTTTCTCCAACGCAGCAACTGTGTCATCGCTGAGTTCACGAGTCGAAGAAATTACTTCGAATATTGATGAATGTGAGTGTTGTATGTAATCCAAGAATTCACCTTCAAAACGGCGGATATCAGCAACTGGAATTGAATCCATCTTGCCGGTTGTTCCTGCCCAAATTGAAACTACTTGGCGTTCCACTGAATAAGGTGAGTACTGACCTTGCTTCAAGAGCTCAACCATTCGTGCGCCACGTTCAAGCTGTGCCTTTGATGCGGCATCAAGATCTGAACCAAACGCTGCGAAAGCTTCAAGTTCACGGTATTGAGCTAGATCAAGACGCAGACGACCAGCAATCTTCTTAATAGCCTTTGTCTGAGCAGAACCACCCACACGAGATACTGAAATACCTACGTTAATAGCTGGGCGAACACCTGCGTTGAAGAGGTCTGTCTCAAGGAAACACTGACCATCGGTAATAGAAATTACGTTTGTAGGAATGAAGGCAGATACGTCATTTCCCTTTGTTTCAATGATTGGCAGTCCAGTCATTGAACCGCCACCAAGTTCATCTGAGAGCTTTGCACAACGCTCAAGCAAACGTGAGTGTAAATAGAAAACGTCTCCTGGATACGCTTCGCGGCCTGGTGGACGGCGAAGAAGCAATGAGACTGAACGATAGGCCTCAGCCTGCTTAGAAAGATCATCAAAAATAATGAGCACATGTTGGCCTGCATACATCCAGTGCTGACCAATGGCAGAACCTGTGTATGGAGCTAGGTATTTGAAACCAGCTGGATCAGATGCAGGAGAAGCAACAATCGTTGTGTACTCCATTGCGCCAGCTTCTTCGAGCGCTCCCTTAACGGATGCAATCGTTGAACCTTTTTGACCAATAGCAACATAAATACATTTAACTTGTTTCTTTGGATCCCCGGTCTTCCAGTTTTCCTTCTGGTTAATGATGGTGTCGATTGCAATCGCAGTCTTACCTGTCTGGCGATCTCCAATGATCAGCTGGCGTTGTCCACGGCCAATAGCTGTCATCGCATCAATAGCTTTAATACCAGTCTGCATTGGTTCTTTAACTGGCTGGCGCTCAACTACTGAAGGTGCCTGCAACTCGAGTGCACGCATTGCTTCTGCCTTGATCTCACCCTTGCCATCAATTGGTCGACCTAGTGGGTCAACAACTCGGCCCAAGAAACCATCGCCAACTGGAACAGAAAGAATTTCACCAGTACGACGTACTGATGTTCCTTCTTCAATACCGGTGAACTCACCGAGAATAACAACACCAATTTCGCGGACGTCTAAGTTCAGCGCTAGTCCCAATGTGCCATTTTCGAACTTCAAGAGTTCGTTGGTCATTGTGGATGGCAAACCTGCTACGCGAGCAATACCATCGCCTGCCTCGATAACTGTTCCGACTTCATCGCGAGCTGCTGCGCCTGGTTTGTATGCCGCAACATACTTTGCCAGCGCATCACGAATCTCTTCGGGACGGATCGTAAGTTCGGCCATCATCTTCTCCTCTAACTAAATCTAAAGCCAGACATTCGCTGACTCTAGAAACCGTATTAAACCGCTAACGCTCTTCCTGCTTCAGCCAAACGAGTGCTGATCGTTCCATCTACTAACTCGTCAGCAAATCGAATAGATATGCCGCCAATAACAGTTGGATCAATTTGTATATTCAGATGAATTGGCTGTCCAACCTGCTTTGAAAGGGTGGTGGACAACTTTTCTGACTGCGCTGCAGTAAGTGCAGCACGGGTGCGAACTATTGCAATGAGACGGTTACGACGTGCTGCAACCGCTTGGATATAAAGATCCTGAATAATTTCAATACTACGTCCCCCAAGGCCGTTCACAAGCTGAACGAGCAGTCGCACCGTTGATGGGGCGGTCTGCTTACCCAAGAGTGATTGAACCAATGAAGTTTTATGCTCAGCTTCCACACCGCTCAAATTAAGAGCTTGTCGAAGGTCTGAATGCTCAATGAGGATTCGAGAGAATGCAAATAACTCATCCTGGACTCGATCTAACTGGTTTTCAGCATTTGCAGCGGTTGCCTCAGCTTCGATCGCCAGCTGTTCAACAGCATTGGCTATATCTACCGGTGATGACCAACGCAGTGAGGCAGCACTTTCCAAGATCGCTAAAGTCGGCTTTGAAATACTTTTACCAAATAAATCATTAATCAAATCGGCTTTTGCTGCGGCATCACGTGCTGGATCGATGATGGCACGGCGCAGTCCGACTGATGTAGATATTGTTTTGAGGGCAGAAAATAGGTCGGTGGAAATGGCAACACATTCAGCAGAAGATAAGCCTTTGAGCTTGTCGTCTAATGTACTGCGCAACGCCGCCAAAGATTGACGGCTAGTGCCACCTAATATGATCACTTTTCGCTCTTCTCCAAATCGGTGAGGAAGCGATCAACAATACGAGACTGTCGAACTTGGTCATCCAAAGCTTCGCCGACTATTTTTGAAGCTAATTCGGTTGCAAGTGCGCCGACTTCATGACGAAGTGATGCAACAGCTTGTTGGCGTTCGGCTTCAATAGAAGCACGAGCTGAGGCAGTAATGCGGTTCGCTTCTTCTTGAGCCTTGCCACGAAGGTCTTCAATAATCGCAGCACCTTGAACGCGTGCTTCTTCTCGAATAGCTTGAGCTTCACCACGTGCTTCGCTGAGTTGCGCGGTGTATTGCTTAAGCGCTAACTCTGCTTCACGTTGTGCGGCTTCAGCTTTTTCAATTCCACCCTCGATCGCAGTAGTGCGTGCCTTATATGCTTTTTCAAAAGCAGGCACAGCCTTAATGCGAAGCAAGATAAAGAGAATTGAGAACGCAACTAAACCAACGATAATTTCCGAAATTTTAGGAACGACTGGGCTCGGCGCCGCTTCAGTAGTACCCCTCAATAAGGCTGCAGTTGCATGCAGTGAGTTCAATTGCATAGTACTTGCTTGCCCTTACTTGAGTACGAAAGCTAGAACGAGACCAAAGATCGCAAGTGCTTCAGCAAGTGCGAATCCAAGAAACGCAATTGGCTGCAAGATGCTGCGAGCTTCTGGTTGGCGAGCTACACCATTGATATAAGCAGCGAAGATCAATCCTGTCGCTGTGCCGGGACCAATGGTCGAGAGACCAAAGCCCACGATGCTAAGTGTGCCTTTCATGTTACTTCCCTTCAACTATTGACTAAGCCGGTGCTTAGCCAAATCTCTTTGTTATTCATTAAAACTAGTGTTCATCCGCCAATGCGCCGGCAATATAGAGAGCGGCAAGCAAGGTAAAGATATATGCCTGTAGGCACTCAATACCCATCTCAAAGAAGCTCAGTCCAATTGCCATACCAAAAGAGAGAACACTGAAAAATTTTACAAACAGAGCGCTCTTGAGCATGTACTCCCCGCCCAGAGTAAATAGTAAAAGGAGCAAGTGACCCGCGAACATATTTCCAAATAAACGCATCGCAAGTGTGAGAGGGCGGACTGCAAAGTATGTAAGGAATTCAACTGGAGCCAAAATTATATAAATTGGCTTCGGAACACCTGGCATGAAACACATCTCTTTGAGATATCTGCCTAAGCCTTTTTTCTTAATCGCAACATAGTGATAGACAAGATAAACAAAGATTGTGATTGATACTGGAAAACCAATGCGCGACATTGTTGGAAATTGCATGAATGGAATTACACCGAAGAGGTTGTTAGTTAAGACAAAGGTAAATATTGCAAAGAGGAAGGGTGTAAACCGCTCAAACTCTGGCCCAATGACATCCTGGCCAATTGTTGTCCTCACGAACCCATAGACAGATTCACCAGCAAATTGCAGACGTGAAGGTACGACTGCCGCCTTACGTGCAGATATCGTAAAAAATACGACAATTAAAATTACTGAGAAAAAGATCATCAAGGCAGGTTTTGTCATAAAAATTGAGCTACCGAAGATTGGTTTAAATATAAAATCGTTGCTATCAGGGGGCACGAAACCCGGCTGTGCCATATGCAAGGCGAGCGACAAGTTTTAACTCCTCTGACCTGATGAACGACAAAAACAGTTGTCCGAAGAGGGGGCTTCAGGAACGCCTTACCCTAAGGGCAATCTGGCAGGCAAGGCAAGCCGATCGGGGCTGGGGCCCTGAGTGAGGAATGTTACTTAGGCGACTCTTTGATGAAGCGGATCCAGATCAAATAGAGGCCGGTAGCCATCCCTAAAAACATTCCAAGGACAGTAAGGAAATTAGTCTTCAAAAAGTGGTCCGCTAAAAAGCCCATGCCGCCCCAAAAACCTAATCCAGCGATGAGATAAGCAATTATCGTCCAGAAAGCTCCATCGTCAGTTGTAGCCATAGTTACAAATTACTCTTGAGAGTTTTTCGGAAGTGGCATCTGCATGCGAATAGAAAAGAAGGCTCGCACTTCACCTGTTAACCAGGCCACAATGACAGCAATCGCAACGATGCCAAAGCAAGTGCGATTAAGTGTTTCGGTGCCAACATTTGCCAAGACGACTAAGAAAACAACCCCGAGGATTACAACTTTGATGAAAAAGGAAAGCATTGCAAAAACCATCACAGCAATTGGATCCATGGTCTTTGAGTACTTTGAGACTAATAGGTGAACGGCAAAGAAGATAACCACGACTGCTTGAGCCAGCAAAGCACCATAAAAACCTGGTTTGCCTTTCGCTAGAGTTGAAAAAACTAACCCTATAAGGCCGATTGCAATAGATGGGATAAGCGCAGCTTTACCTAACTTTGCTTCAACCGTATTGCTCATGCTTATTCACGCCCAAATCGAAGCCAAGCTAAATAGATAGATGACCCCAAGCCTAAGACGCAACCAATAATGAAAAAGTAATGGTGCTTGCCAACCCAGTGGTCAATACCAAGTCCAATGAGGCCCCATACAACAAGGCCAGTTACTAAGTAGGCCAAAATAGACCAGAGTGCTCGCTCGTTATTTCGTGGCATCCGATCTCCTATCGCTCATATCAATCTCAACTAGAGATAAGAGGATACTTCAACCCTCTCCATGCGCCTATTCATGCGGGTTTTTTGGATCAAATAAAGAGAGATGCCGCCAGTTGCAAGTGCTAAAAGTAATGCAACCCACAGTGGCTCAAAACCTGCCACAACTGTTGGAAGAGCAAACATTGCGGTCCAAAGATAAAGAATGATAACTGCTTCGCGCTGCGTACAGCCCATATCAAGTAAACGATGGTGCAGATGCTCACGGTCAGCTGCAAATGGTGAGCGCCCCGCTCGAAGTCTTCGGGTTATTGCCATTAGCAAATCAATGAAAGGGATGGCAAGAATCGTAAACGGCAAGAGCAAAGGAACTAATGTGGAACGGGAATCCTGGCCTGAAATTGCATTGATATCAATCTGCCCCGTTAATGTAATTGCGGCGGCAGATAGCAAGAGCCCAAGGAGCATGGCACCTGAATCTCCCATAAAGATCTTTGCAGGGTAATAATTAAAGGGCAGGAAGCCGACGCACATTCCGATAACTACTGCCGTCACAAGTGAAGGAGCGCCAGCACGGTTGAAACCATTATTTATTGCCAAAATATAGGAGAAAGCAAAGAATGCAGTTGCACATATTGCAACGATTCCAGTGGCAAGCCCGTCTAACCCATCAATGAAGTTCACAGCATTAATGACTAGCATCACAAATACAACTGTAAGTACCTGGCCAATATTTGAAGGAAGTGTATAAATACCGTTGATTGGCAACCAAAGAATCTGAACACCGTGGAGAAGCAAAATACCTCCAGCTAGTGCTTGCCCTGCAAACTTTGTGAGTGCATCTAAATCAAAACGATCATCGAGTGCGCCAAGTAGCATCACAAATGTTGCTGCTTCAAAAATTCCTGTTAGCTCACGCCCAAATGCAGCTCCGGCTAATGGAAGATGATCAACAATCAAAAATGTAATTGCCATTGATGCCCACATCCCAATTCCACCCCAACGAGGCGTAATGGTTGTGTGAATGTCACGCTCTCGAAGTTGTCCAAAAGCGCCAGAGTGCATAGATAAATTACGAATCAGTGGAGTGATAAGAAAGCAAAGCGCTGCAGCAAGTGCTGCAGAAATTAAATACTCGCGCATAGTCCCATCACCTCGTGGGTAATTCTAGCGAGGGTAAACAGGGAATTTTGCAGTCAGTGCACGCACATCTTGCGAAATAGCCTGGGCCTTTGAAGGCTCTCCGCCATCTTTAATAGCTCTGGCAATCAGTGATCCAATTTCTTTCATCTCAGGTGCACCCATTCCCTGGGTTGTAGTTGCAGCTGATCCAACACGAATACCGCTTGTAACAGCTGGTGATTCTGGATCATATGGAATTGCATTCTTGTTTAACGTGATTCCAGATAGCCCACAACGCTCATCTGCCACTTTTCCATTAATGCCAGTGGAGCGGATATCAATAAGAGCTAGATGTGTCTGCGTGCCGCCTGAAACAGCGCGCATTCCTTCTTCTTCAAGGCTTTTGGCAAGTACCTGACAATTAGAAATAACATCTTTCGCATACTTTTGATAGGCAGGCGTTGCGCACTCCTTCAAAGCAACTGCCTTACCTGCAACAGCGCTCATAATTGGACCACCTTGCATGCCAGGAAAGACTGCTTTATCAATTGCCGCAGCGTGCTCAGCCTTTGAAAGGATCATTCCACCACGTGGGCCACGCAGGACTTTGTGGGTAGTAAATGAAACAACATCTGCATATGGAACAGGTGACGGGATTGCTTTACCGGCAACTAAGCCAATGAAGTGCGCAGCATCGACCCACATGATCGCCCCGACTTCATCGCAGATCGAGCGAACCTTTTCAAAATCAATCAAGCTTGGATAAGCAGTCGCTCCTGTGCAAATCATTCGTGGTGCATTCTTTAGAGCTAAATCACGTAGCTCGTCATAATCAATGAGCTCATTATCTTGGCGCACACCATAAGAGACTATGTTGAACCATTTACCTGAAAAGTTAACTTTTGATCCATGAGTCAAATGCCCGCCATGCGGTAAAGACATTGCAAGCACGGTATCACCGGGCTTAGTAAACGCTTGATACACAGCTACGTTTGCACTTGCACCTGAGTGAGGTTGCAGGTTTGCATGCTCTGCTCCGAAAAGTGACTTTGCCCGCTCGATGCCTATTACTTCAACTTTATCTACTTCTTCACATCCACCGTAGTAACGCTTGCCTGGATAACCCTCTGCATATTTGTTTGACAGTGTCGATCCAAGAGTTGCTAGTACTGCAGGTGATGTGAAGTTTTCACTTGCAATCAATTGCAGATTATGGCGCTGGCGCTCTAACTCTGAAAGAAGTACTGCAGCAATATCTGGATCTTGTGCTTGCAGCGCTGGAAAATCTGGGCCAAAGAAAGTATCTGATGTGGACATGGCCTAAGCCTATGTGCTGGATGTAGAAATATCAGGAATGACAGATTGGAGTTGGGCAAGTGAGATTGCTCCCACTCTGGAAACCTCCAGGGCGCTCTTGGTGCCGATTACAGACCTTCGAACAACTGTGGATAGCGCTCCAGCAGGAAGAGGGCCTTCATCAATCTCAAGTGCAACATCGCTTCCAGCAACAAAGTTATTGAGTGAAGCTATTACGCCCGCTCCTGCGGGCGCAACGCTAGCCACAGCCAGAGGACCACTTTGCTCTAACAGTTTTAATAAGAACTGCCTTGAAGGAATCCGAAGCGCGAATTCCGCAAGTGAACCCTCATCCCCCAAATCCCAACTCAGCGCAGGTTGCTGCATTAATTGCATGGTTAATAAACCAGGCCAAAACTTTTCTGCCAACCCCTGCCATTGCTCATCAAAGTCTTGTGCGATTCCAGAGACTGCTGAAGTACTGCCAACCATTACTTGGCAGGAAGTGCGGGGTTGATCGCCTCTGAGCTGATGAATCTTGGCAACTGAACTCTGATTAAAAGCATCGCATGCATACATATATCCATGCTCAGCAGCCAGAACAATAATTCCACCACGCAAAATTGAGATAAGGGCTCGGTCAATGCTCGCTGCAAAATTTTGTGAATCTAGAACAATCTTCTCACCCATTACAGCGTTACTTCTTTCTGAGTGACTACCTCTACTTGCTGGGCAATGGGAGCATCAACCATCGCGTGGATAGAAGTACCAAACTCTGAATACGTTTCCGAAAGTACCTCTCCACGTTCATGAATAGCAGAGACAAGATCTCCCCTGTTGAAAGGAATCACTGCCTTTATCTCTATGCGAGGTCTTGGCAGGGAGGTTTCAATTGCTTTAACTAAAGTGTCGAGTCCAAAGCCTGTTCGAGCAGAGAAGGCGAATGAGTTGCTCTCTTCTCTGAGTAGCTGCATCAGCACTTCAGGCAAGGCAATATCTGCTTTGTTGATTGCAATAATCTCTGGGATATCTCCGCCGCCAATATCGTTAATTACTTCACGCACGGCGCGGATCTGCTCTCGCGGATCTGGGTGTGAACCATCAACTACATGAACGATCAGATCAGCTCCAGATACTTCTTCCAGAGTTGATTTAAACGCTTCAACAAGTTGATGCGGTAAGTGCCTAACAAAGCCCACGGTGTCTGAAAGTGTGTAAATGCGTCCATCAGATGCCGTAACTCTGCGGACAGTGGGATCAAGTGTGGCAAAGAGTGCGTTCTCAACAAGGACACCTGCACCTGTGAGTTTATTCATCAACGATGACTTACCGGCATTTGTATAGCCTGCGATTGCAACAGAGGGAACGTTGTGCCGGTTGCGCTCTTGGCGCTTTGTATCTCTGGCAACTTTCATCTCTTTAATTTCATTGCGAAGCTTTGCCATCTTGTCATTAATGCGGCGACGATCTGTTTCTATCTTTGTTTCACCTGGGCCACGTCCGCCAATTCCACCCGCTTGGCGCGAAAGAGAATCACCCCAACCACGAAGGCGCGGCAACATGTAACTCATCTGCGCCAATTCAACTTGTGCTTTACCTTCACGAGATTTTGCATGCTGGGCAAATATGTCCAAAATTAAGGCAGTACGATCAATAACTTTTACTTTAAGTTTTGATTCAAGTGTGCGCAATTGGGCTGGTGAGAGCTCACCATCGCAAATAACGGTATCTGCCCCCGTTGATATAACTGCCTGCTTTACATCTGCAACTTTTCCAGAGCCAATATATGTTGATGGGTCTGGCTTATCTCTTCGCTGCACAAAACCATCCATCACTTCTGAACCCGCTGTTTCAGCAAGGGCTGCTAACTCCTTCATTGAGTTTTCAACATCTAGGGATGTTCCATCGATCCAAACGCCTACCAAGATAACTTTCTCCAAACGTAACTGGCGATATTCAGCGTCACTGACGTCTTGAAGTTCTGTGGAGAGACCAGAGACTCGGCGCAGGGCTTGGCGATCTTGTAGATCTTGTTGACCAGATTCATCAAATTCAGCTGCATCGTAATCAGCTGCAGCTTTAGCAGTTTCGCGTAGCAGTTGCTCGATATCAATATTTAGTGGATCTTGATCGCTCACAGATATTTGTCCAATTCATGATCCCCAATAAGCACTGCTGGGCCTATCAATGTTGCATTGTTATGACCATCTGTTTCAACAACGAGTCTGCCTCCAGGAGGGTGAATAACCCAGCGAGATGGAAGCTTGCCACCTTTTTTGATCGTTGCTGCAAGTGCAACTGCGCATGTTCCTGTTCCACATGAGCGGGTCTCCCCTACCCCACGTTCGTGAACACGCATTGCTAGCTCTCCATTATCTAAAAACTTTACGAATTCAACATTCACGCCATCTGGGTAGTCTCCGTCTACTACGGGTGCTTGCTTGAGATCACCGATTACTTCTAAATCATCAACAAAGACAACCGCATGAGGATTACCAACATCGATATGTAAAGCTTTCCAACTCTGCTCACCGATTGTGACTGTGACATCATCGTAAACTTCTTGGACACTTCCCATGTTGACTGAGATGTCTTCTGTGGCAGGAACTGCTAGATATTTCATACCTGCGCGCGTGTTAATCGGAAAAATTCCTTCATTCTCATAACCATTTGTGACTAGGTATCTAGCCATAAGGCGAATGCCGTTGCCACACATTTCAGCGATGGAGCCATCTTGGTTTCTGTAATCCATAAACCATTTTCCATCACGCTTTCCGATCCGAATCAAACCATCAGAGCCGATTCCATTTACTCTGTCACAAATTCTTGCTACCTGCTGGGCTGAGATCTCAATTGTGTTCTCTGGATCATAAATCAGCACAAAATCATTCTCTGTGCCGTGGCCATATGTCCCAATCATGCTTTGAGGATACTGCTTTCAATAACAGCCAGGCGGTCTGAATTCACAGCCACCCATGTAATACGCGGGTCTCGTGAGAACCATGTCTCTTGTCTGCGGGCGTACTGGCGCGTTGCCCTCTTGGTCTCTTCTTTGGCTTCTTCTTCAGAAATCAAACCTTCTTTCATGGCAATGATCTGAGAATAACCAAGAGCAGCCCTTGCAGTCTTGCCTTCCATGAGCCCTTGATCAATTAAAGATTCCACTTCATCAACAAAACCTTTACTCCACATTCCTTCAACGCGGCTATCAATGCGCACATCAAGTTTTTCCCGGTCTAGAACTAATCCAAATTGCTGGGCTTGTGGGTATTTCGTTGAATTCTCCCGTGGCAAATTTGCGGTAAATGGTCTTCCTGTAATTTCAATAACTTCTAGCGCTCTGACAACCCTACGAACATTCTCTTTGGGTATTGCGGCAGCTGCTGCAGGATCAAGTGAGGCAAGGCGTTTATGCATAGCATCTGCGCCAATTCTCTCGGCTTGTTCAGTTAGCTTTAGTCTTACATCAGGATC
This sequence comes from uncultured Actinomycetes bacterium, assembly GCA_903897155.1. Taxonomy (GTDB): domain Bacteria; phylum Actinomycetota; class Actinomycetes; order Nanopelagicales; family Nanopelagicaceae; genus PALSA-747. The sequence continues at coordinate 24,947 of CAIUAO010000023.1, forward strand.
TGTCTCTGGAAAATTAAGATCATCGAGTATCGCCTTAATATAAAAACCAGTTCCTCCAACAATAATTGTTGGAATGCCAGCTTCTAATAGCTCATCAATCTTTGCTCGCGCAATCTCTTGATACCAAGCAACAGTCACATCTGTTTTTACATCCACTACATCAAGAAGATGGTGGCTAATTCCTTTGCGTTCATCCATAGGCAACTTTGCAGTGCCAATATCCATCCCTTTATAGACTTGCATAGAGTCGGCGTTAATAATCTGCCCGCCAAGCTTCTGTGCTAAATCAACGGCAATCTCACTCTTACCTGTTGCTGTTGCTCCTGCAATAACAATGAGCGTCATAGGGTTTTAAGTAATTTCAATGAAGGCATACCCACCATGATCGGTTCTGGCCCGACTTCTTTAACTCTGAGTTCGTGCGCATCCCCTCCTCTAGTCTTTCTCATACTTTGAACAGTGCCCACCATGAAATTCGGTGTTGCTGAATCAATTTTCACCGTTGCAATATCTCCTGGTCTTGCATCATCACTCTCAAAATGAACAAGCCTGAAGTCAGGTGTGCGACCATTGAGTCTTGCTCGCTTTGAATCATGTCGGCCTTCATGATCACTCACAAGCACTTCATAACTCTTTCCGATTGATGCAGTATTAATTTCTCCAGATATATCTTGCTGCAGTGCATGCAGCGCTTTATAACGCTCGGCCATGACATCATCTGGAATCTGATCTGGCATCGTTGCTGCCGGTGTTCCAGGTCGCTTGGAATATTGGAATGTATAGGCAGCGGTGAAACGTGCTTGTCGAACAATATCTAAAGTATCTTGGAAGTCTTGATCCGTTTCTCCAGGAAATCCCACGATGATGTCAGTTGTTATTCCTGCATCTGGCATTGCTGCACGTACTTTCTCAATAATTCCCATATAACGATCACGGCGATATGAGCGGCGCATCGCTTGCAAAATCCGATCAGAACCTGATTGAAGTGGCATATGTAAATGTGGCATGACATGTGGAGTATGAGCCATCACTTCAATGACATCATCTGTGAAATCACGTGGGTGAGGAGACATAAAGCGAATGCGCTCTAAGCCATCTACCTTCCCGCATTCTTGGAGTAATTTGGCAAATGCTCCACGATCGCCAAAATCAACACCATATGCATTCACGTTCTGCCCAAGCAAAGTAATTTCAATAACTCCCTGAGCAGCTACCGCTCTCACTTCATTTAATATCTCATCTGCCGGGCGGTCTTTTTCAATTCCGCGAAGAGAAGGAACTATGCAAAATGTGCAGGTGTTATTGCAACCAACAGAGACTGAAACCCAAGCACTAAACGCTGAATGTCTACGCACAGGCAGAGTTGATGGAAAATGCTCCAGTGACTCTTTAATCTCTACTTGTGACTCTTCTTCTATGCGGGCACGTTCCAAGAGGGCAGGAAGTGATCCAAGATTGTGTGTACCAAATACAACATCAACATACGGGGCTCTTTTGATAATTGAATCTTGATCTTTTTGAGCCATGCACCCGCCCACAGCGATTTGAAAACCAGGGTGAGATTTTTTCAAAGGTGCTAAGAAAGAAAGATTTCCATAGAGCTTGTTATCTGCATTCTCTCGAACGGCGCAGGTATTAAAGACGACGAGGTCAGGCTGTGAATCTTCAAGTGCTGGAACATAACCGGCATTGAGTAAGAGCCCAGTGATTCTCTCTGAATCATGCACATTCATCTGGCAGCCGTAGGTCTCTACGACAAAGGTGCGCTGGGTCATTGCCCAATCTTAGAAGACTTTAGGAAGCGAGAAGTTCGCGCATAATCTGCTGGGTTATTGAATGACTAAAGCCTTTGCGGGCCAAAACAGAGTGAACCCTGCGATAAACGACCTCTGAATCAAGGTGAGAGCATGAGCGGAATTTGCGCTCAGCTAATTCAAAAGCCATCTGATATTCAAGATCCTCATCGACCTCATCAATGACTTCATCAATGATGTCTTGGGAGACGCCTTTAGTGCGCAGCTCCTGTGCGATTGTGCGCTTGCTGAGTTTCTTCTGTCTTTGCCGAGACTCTGTCCAAATCTTTGCGAACTCAAGATCATTGAGTAGTCCCTGTAATTCCAAACTATCTAAAACAGAGGCTGCGATTTCACTCTCGCAGCCTCGCTTAAGTAGATGTGCGTGCAGCTCAGCCCTACTCTTTGCGCGGGGGGCCAGTGCGTAAAGCGCAATGGTCATCGCATCAGAGTAGGGATCAGCGGCTACATCTTGATTCTTTTTCAATGTTTAGAAATCAACCTCGGCAGTTGCTTCATCAATCGCTGCTACAAGTTCAGGATCGATTGCTACTGGAACATAATGTTCGCGGATCTTTGTCTCGATCTCATTTGCAAGATCAGGATTATCGATCAAGAACGAACGTGAGTTCTCTTTACCTTGGCCAAGTTGGTCACCTTCATAGGTATACCAAGCGCCTGACTTCTTCACGACACCGACTTCAACGCCAAGGTCAATAAGAGAACCTTCGCGTGAAATTCCTGTGCCATAAATGATGTCGAATTCTGCTTGCTTGAAAGGTGGAGCCATCTTGTTCTTCACAACTTTGACTCGAGTACGGTTTCCAACGGCATCTTGGCCATCTTTAAGGGTTTCAATTCTGCGCACATCTAAACGGATAGATGCATAGAACTTGAGCGCCTTACCACCGGTTGTTGTCTCTGGTGTTCCAAAGAAGACACCGATCTTCTCGCGAAGCTGGTTAATAAAGATCGCTGTTGTATTTGATTGGTGAAGTGCGCCTGTGATTTTACGAAGCGCTTGAGACATCAAACGAGCTTGCAAGCCCATGTGAGAATCTCCCATTTCACCTTCAATTTCAGCCCTTGGAACAAGTGCTGCAACTGAGTCAACGACGATAATGTCTAGAGCGCCGGAGCGAATCAACATATCCATGATCTCAAGTGCTTGCTCGCCAGTATCAGGCTGAGAAACAAGAAGCGCATCAATATCAACGCCAAGCTTCTTTGCATACTCTGGATCAAGTGCATGCTCGGCATCGATGAATGCGGCAATGCCGCCATTCTTCTGAGCATTTGCAATTGCATGGAGTGCAACGGTTGTTTTACCTGATGATTCAGGTCCATAAATTTCAACGATACGGCCTCGTGGTAATCCACCAATACCAAGTGCGATATCTAGTGCGATTGAACCAGTTGGAATAATTTCCATTACTTGTGGGCCACGTTCGCCCATCTTCATAATTGATCCCTTGCCGAACTGACGCTCGATCTGGGCTAGGGCTGTATCTAGGGCTTTGTCGCGATCTAATGACTGTTTTTCAGAAGCTTTATCAGCTTTTTCTGAAGCCATATTTTTTACTACCTTTCATTTCATAACTCAGATGAGTTCAGTACGGTCCAGAAGGTACGGAATACCACTGACGGCGGCAGGTGAACTGACGCGGAACTGTGGAACCGCTCTGGTTGGGCATAACTAGTTTACCGAACATCTGTTCGAAGAGCCATATTGAGGCTCCGACACGCCAGGATCTAACGCAGGCGCTCAGGCATCTCTGGATTGTGGGCCACGATCGCCCTCCAGATCTGTCCTATCTCCATGTCGCTCTCCAGGGCCTGATTAACCGTCTTGCCCCCTAGCTCTGCATGAACGATGTCACGTGCATAGGTATCAGAATCACTGAAATACTCAGCCATCCGCGAGCGCAGTTCGGTGATTCGCATAGGTCAAGTATTACCTATGAAGGTTTTATTTGATGTTAAAAGGGGAAATGCATGTTTGAGAGATTAGGCCACTTCGTAGTCCGTCGCCGTAAGGCGGTCCTCGCAGGATTTATTCTGGTGCTTGTCATTGCTGGCTCTGTCGGCTCACTAGTTTTCCCTCGCCTGAGTAGCGGTGGCTATAACAACCCAGCCAGCGCATCATCCCAAGCCCAAAAATATCTCACCGATACTTTCCACATTAAAGATCCCGCGATTGCAATTGTCGTAGATGCCGGCGCTCAAGGTCTCATGGACCCCACTGTTGTGGCAGATGTGCAATCACTTGAAAGTGCCTTATCCGCAAAGCCAACAGTGACCAAGGTGCTCTCGTACTGGAATACAGGCGGTGCCGCCTCACTTGAGAGCACAGACCACCATGCTGGTTATCTCTTCGTCTATACATCACCTGCCGACCCAACGAGTTCAACTGATTTAGCAAAGAACGTCCAAGCAGAATTTGATGGTTCATATAAATCACTCAAGGTCTATGTGGGTGGAAGTTCAACGGTCTACTTCGCAATTAACAACAAGATCAGCAAGGACCTCGCTCTTGCTGAAGGTATCTCCATTCCTCTGACATTTCTGCTGCTCCTCTTTATTTTTGGAGGGCTGATCTCCTCTGCCATGCCGCTAGTTGTTGGTGTGAGCTCGATTCTTGGCACCTTCCTCGTTCTCTACATCATCAGCCTCTTTACAGGTGTCAGCATCTTTGCCTTGAACCTCACCACAGGTATGGGCCTTGGACTCGGTATCGATTATTCACTTCTGATTGTTAATAGATTTCGTGAAGAGCTCCACGCTGGCAATAGCGTTGAAGATTCAATAGTGAAAACAGTTGCCACCGCTGGTCGCACCGTCTTCTTCTCTGGTATCACTGTATTTGTCACCCTTGCATCGATGATGTTCTTTCCCCTGATGTTCCTTAAGTCATTTGGATATGCCGGTATTGCAGTAGTTGCTATGGCAGTTCTTGGCGCATTGATTCCACTTCCCGCAATCTTGGCCCTACTTGGTAGGCGCATTGATTCCTTTGTCGTAAGAAAAAGTGCCATAACTCCTAAACAAGAGGGTCGCTGGGCACAGACCGCACGCTTTGTTATGCGCAGACCGGTTGGAATTGTTGTTGTATCCCTGCTCATTCTGGGAACCCTTGCCGTCCCACTCAAAGACATTGTCTTCTCTCAAGTAGATAGCAGAGTCCTTCCAGCAAGCAATAAGGCAGCAGTTGCATCTGCAGTAAGCCTTGACAGGTTCTCTGGACAAGCAGAAAATCCAATTTATATTGTGATACCACACGCATCTAACGCGCAGAGTCAATTGCCAAGCTATGTGAGCGCAGTCAGCCACCTTCAGGGAATTGCAAGTGTGACCCAACCAGAAATAGCATCTGATTCAGCAGTATTTCAAGCAACAACATCACTTGGCGCGCGCAGCAATGCTGCCCAAGATCTGATCACAAGGCTTCGCGCATTGCCTGCGCCTACTGGCACATTAATTGGCGGTGAAGCAGCCTCCTATACCGATACACAATCTGGAATCCAGCATGCTCTTCCTTGGGCGCTTGGCTGGATTGTCATAAGCGTTCTTTTACTTCTCTTCCTCTTCACCGGCTCAATTATTTTGCCGATCAAAGCGGTCTTACTCAATGTCCTTTCATTATCGGCAACTATTGGCTTTATTTCATGGATCTTCATCGGAGGGCATCTGGGGTGGCTGGTTGGAAAGTTCACCAACGTCGGCTCACTTGATACCGGAATGGTGATTTTGACCGCTGTAGTGACCTTCGCTTTATCTATGGATTATGAAGTCTTCTTGCTCTCTCGTATTCGCGAAGAGTATGAAAATGGTAAAGATAATCAGGATTCAGTAGCTATTGGCTTGCAGCGCTCGGCAAGAATCATCACTGCAGCTGCGCTACTTCTTGCAGTTGTCTTCGCAGCATTCCTGACAAGTGGAGTAACTAACATCAAGATCTTGGGTCTTGGCGTTGCCTTTGCTGTTCTCATTGATGCAACAATTGTTAGAGCGCTACTTGTTCCTGCTCTGATGCGTCTATTTGGAGATCTTAACTGGTGGGCACCTAAGGCACTCAAGAGATTTACAATAAAGCATTAAAAATAATTAAAGCGTGCGCGCCATCTGATCTGCCTGCTTGGCACTTTCTGTTGGCGCAAGGGGTGAAGCAATTTGGCCGATGAGCCAATGCAAGACAACGCCATGTGACTCACCAAATAATGACTCCAGTGAGCTCTGCGCCAACTTCCATAGCGGGTGTTCTGTGACTGTTACAAACTTAGCAATATCAAGGGGGTCGCTCTGAATCATCTTGGCAAGTGCAGGATCTTTAGAGATCTCAGTAGATAAGACATAAAGTGCATCGCGCTTTGTTGGCGCATGCATCGCAAGTTCGGCTAACCGTTGAATTTCAGATTCAACAAGACAGAGCATCATCTCTTCTTTATCGCTGAAGTGGTTATAGACAGTTGCCCGGGAGACTTCAGCCTTTTCGGCTATGTCGAGCATATTTGATTCGTATGAGCCAACTTGGGCTATAACAACTTTCGCGCCAGAAAGAATTGAACTACGTGATCTTTGATGGGTTGCCATTTGGCGGGCGTATATCTGCGGTGTGGTCGAATCTGCCTTATGCAGCGTCGTCCACCACGCTCAAAGTTGGCGCCTCTTGGCTCATTACCTGATGAGCAACTGATGAAAGAACTTCACCGAGAGAAATATCAAGAGCAGCGGTAATCGCGTGAAGAAGTTCAGATGATGCTTCTTTTTGACCACGTTCTACTTCTGAAAGATAACCCAAAGACACTCGCGCACTCTTTGCGACATCGCGAAGTGTGCGACCTTGTGCAATACGAGAAGCACGCAAGGTTGCGCCAATGTGGGTACGAAGAAGAATCACGGGATAAGGATACGCGTAAATGCGGCTAATGCGCTTTGAATTGTTGCGTGGCGAATATCTTCACGCGTGCCAGATAGTGCCAAGCAGAGGGTAACCGGCCCTTTTTTACTATCTATGGCCACCCAGACCGTTCCTGCCTTCTGCCCGTAGGCCTTGCCTGGTCCTGCGACCCCCGTTGTAGCAATCGCGTAATCACTACCAAATTGCTTACGAACGCTCTGCGCCATGGCAATTGCAACTTCCTCTGATACAGCGGTGTGCTTTGTCAGTATTCGCTTGGCAATATCTAGAAACTTTGTTTTTGATTGATCACTATATGTAATGAGCCCGCCAAGAAAGACGAGGGATGAACCAGGAACACTTGTTATTGCCGCCCCGAGTCCCCCACCAGTAATTGATTCAGCTGTAACAAGAGTCATCTTCTTGCGCTTTAAACGCTTAACAACATCTTCGGCTAGTGGAAAATTGCTCATTTTTTGATCGCTTTGCTGAAATAGTCATAACCTGTAATAAGTGTGATGATGACTGTGGCTGCCATGAAGATATTGCGGGGCAATTCCAACCAATGTGGCAGCGGCAATACATAAAAGCCAATACCAAATCCCTGCATGAGTGTCTTGAGCTTGCCGCCTTTACTAGCCGGGATCACTCCCCCACGAATAACAGCAAGGCGCAGAACTGTCACTGCAACCTCACGGAACAAGATCACAATTGTTACCCACCACCAGAGCCGACCCTGAATCGAAAGGCCAATCATGGCTGTTCCGATTGCTGCTTTATCTGCGACAGGATCAAGGAAGGTGCCAAAGCTTGTTACTTGATTACGCGCACGAGCCAGCTTGCCATCCATAAGGTCGGTCAGACCAACACAGAAAAATCCGCACCAAGCGATGATTCGCCACGTTGAGTCATTGCCACCGTTTTTAAATAATGCGTAGGCACAAAATGGAAGAGCAAGGAGTCTGAGAACTGTCAGCGAGTTTGGAAGATTTACTGTTCTAGGACCGGTGCTCATTCACACCATGATACGCGCTTAGATTTGAAATACCTGCCAAGAAGAGAAAAGTGTGAACTTATCCTTGGGATGAACTGCCAGGACCGAACTGTAGGTGAACAACTTCACCTAGCGCCCCTGGAGATCCTGCATCTTTTCCATTGACGTTCAAATTCACTGCTCCAGCATTACCGACAACGACATTGAGCTGTTGACTGTCGTTAAAACTTTGTGTCTGACCTTGAGTGAGCTGACCACTGAAAACTTGATTCCCATTGCTATCTGTCACACCGACCCACGTCTTTCCATTGACTGCTGTCACTACAACAGATGTCGCTGAAGTCTTGGTCGCCACTGCAGTGTTAGGTGTGACAACTGGCGCCTGGCTAGCAGCCCCTGCAGACTTCTTGACTGAATTAGATGTGTGCATAAATGACATTCCAGTTGGAACAAGAACAAAAAGAGCAACAATTGCAGCCGCTACATAAGCCATAGTCTTGTAAGAAATACTCATCTTCTCACGCTTGATCTGCGTGACGTTGTTTTCTTGGAGTAGATCAATCATCGGGCGATCTTCTTCGTCAACTGTTTGATTGAATTCCTCGATCAAAAGTTCTGGGTTTGCCTTGATGACTCGCGCAATACTACGGATATGACCACGTGCATAAGCGGTTCCACCAGATGAAATAAAATTTTCTGCTTCTAAATCTTGAAGCACACGTTCACGAATATTTGTGCGTTTAGCAACATCGTCAATAGACAAGCCAGCAGATTCGCGGGCCTGACGGAGAAGAATTCCTATTGACATTCATACCTCAATAAAACTTAGGGGAACAAACTTGCAGGGCTTAATGGTAAGGCAGGTTAAGGCTTACGAACAAGCCGGGCAGATGAATATCAGATTAACCACCCGTAACTTCACCCCCGAATGGGGGGCACTCGCCTAGATGTTGCCTTGGATCGACTCCAGCACATCTGGCATCTGCTCGGCGGTGATCAAAACTGTTCTGGCCTTTGAGCCTTCAGATGGGCCAACAATCCCGCGGCTCTCCATGAGATCCATCAATCGACCTGCTTTAGCAAAACCAACACGTAGTTTGCGTTGCAACATTGATGTTGAACCAAACTGAGTAGAAACAACTAATTGAATTGCTTGAACAAGAAGGTCTAAATCATCACCAATATCATTTTCAATAACTTTACTTACCGCTGGCGCATTAATGTCGATGCGATAAACCGGTTGAAGCTGAGCCTTTACATGGTTAACAATTGCTTCAGTTTCTCGCTCTGAAACATATGCGCCTTGAATACGAACTGCCTTACTTGCCCCCATTGGTAAGAAGAGCCCATCTCCTTGTCCAACTAGCTTTTCTGCTCCCGGTGTATCCAAGATAACTCTGGAATCAGCAAGGCTTGATGTAGCAAATGAAAGGCGAGAAGGGACGTTCGCTTTAATAAGTCCTGTAACAATGTCCACACTCGGACGCTGAGTTGCAATCACTAGATGAATGCCTGCGGCGCGGGCCAGTTGCGTAATACGCACAATACTTTCTTCAACCTCTCGGGCTGCAACCATCATGAGGTCTGCTAACTCATCGATAATCACAAGTAAATACGGATATGGCTCTAGAACTCTCTCACTGCCATCTGGTGGGGTGATCTTCCCGGCGCGCACTGCTTTATTAAAGTCATCAATGTGGCGGAAACCAAAGTGTGAAAGATCATCGTAACGCTGGTCCATCTCTCGAACTACCCATGCAAGAACATCTGCCGCTTTCTTAGGGTTAGTAATAATTGGCGCAATTAAGTGTGGAATACCTTCATAGCTTGTGAGCTCTACTCGCTTAGGGTCGATCATCACCAGACGAACTTCATCTGGAGTTGCCCTCATTAATATCGAGACAACCAGTGAATTAATCATCGAAGATTTACCTGCACCGGTTGCTCCAGCAACAAGCAAGTGAGGCATCTTGGCAAGGTTGGCGCAAATAAAATTACCTTCGACATCTTTACCTAATGCAATCACCATGGGGTGTGCTTCATTTGTGGCAACAGCAGAACGCAAGACATCACCTAACGCAACTATTTCACGATCTGTATTTGGTATTTCAATACCTACCGCAGATTTACCAGGAATAGGAGAAAGAATTCTCACGTCCCCACTTGCAACTGCGTATGAAATATTCTTTGAAAGAGCAGAGATGGCTTCAACCTTCACGCCTGCTGCAAGTTCAACTTCATAACGAGTAACAGTTGGCCCACGCATAAATCCAGTAACAGTGGCGTCAACCCCAAATTGCTCAAATACCTGGCCTAGGGCTGCGACAACAATTTCATTTGCTTTTGATTTTGCTTTTGTTGCAGGTCCTGCTCGAAGTAAATCCATCGAGGGCAAAATGTATGGCGTATCTGCAGTCAAAATCATCTGATGCGCAGGATGTGATTGCGTAGTTTTGGTGACAAAAGTCGGCTCACGCCTGAGAGCTACTGTTTCATCTGAAGCGTACTCTTCCTCAATATCTTCTTCTGGCTCTTCCTCATCATCATGAAATTCTTGAACGAGAGGAGTTTCAAAGGGAGGCGTATCGCTTATTTCAAAGTCCTGATCTACCGCTGGCTTTCTTGCTTTGCTTGCAAAAGCACGAGTTCCTCGAAAAAGTGCAGCAACTTTGCCAAAGACATCAGAAACGGGAGTTGCTGTAACGATTAACAGGGAGAAGAAGAGAATAATAAAAAGAATTGGTATTGCCAGAATCGAAGTAACTAGCGCAACTAGAGGCGTAGCAACGCCGTAACCAATCCAGCCACCACCACCTTGTATTGCACTCTTCCCAGTATCTCCTACCGATCCATTAAATACATGAGCAAGCCCAGTGAGTGAAACAAGAAGAAGCAATGTGCCAATTGTTATGCGCCCAGTTGCCCTACCTTCTTGAGGAGCCCTGAAGAGACGAATAGCAAAATAAATGAAAATTACCGGAGCAAGGAAAGCAAGGCGGCCAAAAGTTCCAAGCAGGAATGCAGTTAAAGCTCGCCCAACAATATTGTTGAGATGAAACCAACTTCCTGAAGCTGCAAGAATTGAGAGAACGACAAGAAAGAAGGCGAAACCATCTCGCTGATGGGCTTCATCTAGTTCTTTGGCTTGTCTAAAAACAAACCTAATTGCACTTCCAATTACCTTCGCTACAAAGCGCCAGAGCGCAGCAAGCCCACGGATAACCCCAGCAATGAGTGAAGGTTTTTTCCCAGACTTAGCGCTTTTACGTTTTGCCATGATAGGTAAAGACTAAAGAATCACTAGAGAGTATGCCCAAAGGCGCGCCGTTAAACCTCAATAACTACAGGAACAATCATTGGCTTACGGCGGTGTTCTTCCCCGACCCAAGTACCAACAGTTCGGCGCACAACTTGTGAAAGTTGGTGTGTTCCATTTATTCCACCACTAACAGCAGTTGCAAGTGCTTTCTCAATCATGCCTTTTACTTCATCGAAGAGGCGTTGATCTTCTGTGAATCCACGGGCATGAATATCTGGGCCTGCAACGATTTTCCCACTTTGTGAGTCAATCACAACAACAACGGAAATAAATCCCTCTTCCCCTAAAATTCTACGATCTTTCAGAGAACTCTCTGTAATTTCACCAATGCTCTGCCCATCAACATATACAAAGCCACATGGAACAGCACCAGCTATATCTGCATAACCATCATGCATATCAACAACAATTCCATTATCGACAACAATCGTATTTGTGCGAGCCACGCCTGTCTTGATGGCAAGTTCTGCATTTGCCCGCAAGTGACGCCATTCACCGTGAACTGGCATAACGTTCTTTGGCTTCACAATGTTGTAACAGTACAAAAGCTCGCCAGCTGCTGCATGGCCTGAAACGTGCACCATCGCATTTCCTTTATGAACCACATCTGCGCCAAAACGAGTAAGTTCATTTATAACTCTATAGACAGGGTTCTCGTTGCCTGGAATAAGAGAGGATGCAAGAATTACTGTGTCACCTTTGCCAACGCGGATCTGATGATCACCATTTGCCATCCGGGAAAGCGCAGCAAGTGGCTCCCCTTGTGACCCCGTACAAATCAAAACAACCTTGTCACCAAATTCTTCAATATTTTTAGAATCAACAATCAGACCTTTAGGCACATCTAAGTAACCTAAATCCTGCGCAAGTTTCATATTGCGCACCATGCTTCGCCCAACAAAAGCAACTTTACGATCATGGGCAAGTGCAATATTTAATACTTGCTGAATACGGTGCACGTGCGAAGCAAATGAAGCAACAATGACGCGGCGCGGTGTTGCACTAAAAACACGATCGAGAACAGGCATGATCTCGCGCTCTGAGGTTGTAAATCCAGGTACATCTGCGTTGGTGGAATCCACCATAAACAAATCAACACCTTCTGCGCCCAATTTGGCAAAGGTAGGTAGATCAGTTACTCGGCCATCAAGTGGCAACTGGTCCATCTTAAAATCACCTGTGTGTAAAACCAGACCAGCTTCTGTGCGAATTGCTATAGCAAGTGCGTCAGGAATTGAGTGGTTAACTGCAACAAATTCCAATTCAAATGGTCCAAACTTTTGAATCATCCCAGCTTTAACTTCAACTAGGGGCGCAGTGATGCGGCGCTCTTTAAGCTTTGCCTCAGTAAATGCGAGTGTAAGTTTTGATCCAACAACAGGAATATCTGCGCGCTCTTTGAGCAAGTATGGAACAGCTCCAATGTGGTCTTCGTGGCCGTGTGTCAGAGCAATCGCAACAACATCGCCAAGGCGCTCACGAATATAAGAAAAATCGGGAAGGATGAGATCAATTCCGGGTTGGTTTTCTTCTGGAAATAAAACACCGCAGTCAACAACAAGTAACTTTCCGTCATACTCAAAGACGGTCATATTGCGACCAATTTCACCGAGCCCGCCAAGGGCAACGATGCGAAGAGTTTTAGGAGCTAATTTTGCTGGGTAGGGTAAATCGGGATGAGGATGATTCATTAGTTAAGTTTTACTCCGCCTTGTCGTAGATCCTCCCGCAATTGCGCAATCTGCGCTTCGGTGGCATCGACAAGGGGCAAACGAGTAAATCCGCCTGGTAGGCCAAGCATATTTAATGCCGCCTTAGTCAATATCGCACCCTGGGTGCGGAAGGTTCCGGTAAATACCGGCAATAGTTCTTGGTGAATCTCAAGTGCACGTTTTGTATTTCCAGCAAACCAAGCATCAATCATCTCTCGGAGTTGCTTGCCCACTACATGCCCACAGACTGAAACAAAGCCGACTGCCCCAACAGATAACAGTGGCAAATTCAAAATGTCATCGCCTGAATAAACAGGAAGACCTGTCCTTTTTATAACCCACGAAGTTGCTCCAGGGTTTCCTTTCGCATCTTTGAGCGCCACGATGTTCTTGACTTCAGCAAGCCTGCAAATAGTGTCTGTCTCAATCTCAGCACCTGTACGACCAGGGATGTCATACATCATGATCGGAAGATCTGTCGCTGCTGCAGTTGCGCGAAAGTGCGCTTCAATTCCAGCCTGAGGTGGCTTGTTGTAATAAGGAGTAACAATCAAAAGTCCATCGGCGCCAACTTCAGCACAACGCTTTGCCTGTTCAACCGTATAAGCAGTTTCATTATCACCTGCTCCTGAAAGTACTTTTACTTTAGAACCAACTGTGCTCTTGACTACTTTAATAATCTCTAATTTTTCAGAAGTCTTTGTAGTCGGAGCCTCGCCCGTAGTTCCATTAACAGCAATTGCATCATGGCCAGAATCCGCTAAATGTTGAGCGATCTTTGCCACGCCATCCCAATCGATCTCCCCGCTTTTGTTGAAGGGGGTGATCATTGCCGTAATCAGCCGACCAAAGGGCGGCTTAATATCAGTATGGGTGGTGCCAGTTGAGGACATGGTGTAACCCTATCGTGATTAAGGGCAAACCCGTCCAGACTTTTCAAATGCCGCGTATGTAATAGGCATTAATTTCGCAAAATGCTCTTCCATTTTTTCGGCAACCATCTCAATTTCCCGCTGTGGATAGCTTGGGAAATGAGATCCTTCCCTAGAGGTGCGAAGTGATAAAAAGTTCATAAGTGCACGTGCGTTCATCGTCACATACATAGATGAATACAAGGTCACAGGCAAAACGGCACGAGCAACTTCACGAGCAACGCCAGCATCTAACATCTTCTTGTAATTTTCATAGGCAACTGTGCAACTCTCCTTGATTGCACCTACTGTTAGATCAAATTGTTCTTGGGTGCCATCTACAAATGTGTAGGCACCAGCTTTGCCAATTTGAACTAATTTACGATCCTTGCTTGGAACATAAAAAACTGGGCGCAACTCACGGTAACGACCACTCTCCTCGTTATATGAGGCGATGCGATGGCGCATAAATTCACGAAACACGAAGATCGGCGCAGAGACAAAGAAGGTCATTGAGGTGTGCTCGAAGGGTGACCCATGGCGTTCTCTAGCCAAATAATTAATCAAACCTTCAGCCTTGCTCGCGTCGCTATCGACATCTTCTAGTGATTTATCTCCGGCAGTTGAGACTCTTGCCGCCCAGATCACATCAGAATCGCTCGCGCTTGATTTCACAAGCTCGACCGTCATATCGTCACGGAAAACTATTGGGAAATGCTCTTCGCTCATGTGGCGACCCTATCTATCTCTCCCCTAACCCCAAGGGATTAAGGCAGAATGTCGGCGTGTCAGTGAAGAGAGATTCCATAGGGGTAGGTGTTTCTGTCGGCGCCGCTGGTGTTGCATTTGGATCAGTTGCAATTGCAGGACACTTTACGGTTGCTCAGGCGTGTGTGCTATCTCTCTTACTTTTCTCTGGAGCATCCCAATTCGCACTCGTCGGTGTGATGAGTTCTGGAGGAAGCCCGCTAGCGGCAATTTTGACAGGAACATTCCTTGGAAGTCGCAATGGTTTATATGGCACACGAATGGCTAGTATCTTAAAAAATCGTGGATGGCGCAGAGTTGTTGCCGCACAAATAACAATTGATGAATCAACGGGAATGGCTATAGCTCAGGAAGAAACAGATCAACAGCACACTGCATTCTGGTTTACTGGCTTTGCAGTATTTTTCTTCTGGAACATCTGCACATTCCTAGGCGCAGTTGGCGCAAAGGCGATTGGAGACACTGCTGCTTGGGGTTTAGACGTTGTCTCACCTGTCGTCTTTATTGCAGTTCTCTGGCCAAGGTTGACAACTCGAAACCTTAAACTTGCCGCGCTTGCTGCATTCACATGGGCGCTATGCATTACAGAAGTTGTGCCATCTGGTGTGCCAATTTTAACGACAGTGGCTATTGCCGTATTTGTTGGGTGGAAATAATGAGTAGCAAATGGATCGCGGTGCTCGTAACAGGGGTCCTCTGCTTTATTCTTAAATACGTAGGACACTCCATCCCGGCAAAGTGGCTCGAGCGTCCACGCATTAGCCGAATTACTACTCTGATTCCGATCGTTTTACTGAGCGCTTTAGTAGGAATCCAGGCGTTTACGACTCAAACCAAATTCACAGTTGACCATAGGCTTTCAGGAATCATTATTGGAGCGGGTTCGGTAATAGCAAAGCTGCCATTTCCAGTAACTATTATTCTGGCAATGGCAGCTTCGGCAATTACTTACAGATTAAAGATTTAAAGAATAGAGAGTTCTTCCAGCTTTGCTTCAAGAGCTAAATCTGAAGGCTCAGTCAGATGAGTTCCATCAGAGAAAACAATCACAGGGATTGACTTAGCACCGCCATTGATTTCAATGACCTTATCTGCCGCTGAGAGGTCTTTTTCAACATCTACGTAGTTGTATGTAACCTTATGTGAATCTAAATACGCTTTTGAACGGCGGCAATCTCCACACCAATCGGCACCATACATTGTTATTTCTTTTGACATTTTCTTCTCCTATTACTTGTTGATTTAAGTCTACTTAAGATCTAAAAAGTGTTCTAGCCCAAATGTGAGACCAGGATGTGTAACAACCTTGCGCACGCCCAAAAGAACTCCTGGCATAAAGCCAGTGCGATCGATCGAGTCATGGCGAATAGTGAGTGTCTCCCCTACATCACCCAAGACAACTTCTTGATGAGCAACTAACCCACGAAGGCGTACTGAGTGGATAGGAACATCTCCAACCTTTGCGCCGCGGGAACCATCTAGGGATGTTGCGGTCGCATCTGGCATTGCAGATTTTGAAACAGATTTACGCGCTTCTGTAATTAATTCTGCCGTTCTAGCAGCAGTACCTGAGGGAGCATCCACCTTGTTTGGGTGATGCAATTCAATAATTTCAACTGATTCAAAGTATTTCGATGCCTGGGCTGCAAATTGCATCATCAACACGGCGCCAAGACCAAAATTAGGGGCAATAAGCGCACCTACCTTTGGATTCTTTGCAAGCCATCCTTTTACTTGCTCAAGCTTCTTTTCATCAAAACCAGTAGTTCCAACAACAACGTTTATTCCATGATTTATTGCAAAATCTAAATTCCCCATTACTGAATCAGGGTGAGTAAAATCAATGATTACTTCTGCGCCAGATGTCACAAGGGTGTCGAGTGAATCACCGAGATCTAAAGAAGCAACCAGTTCTAAATCTTTCGCATCATTAACCGCTGCAACAGTTGTTGCGCCCATGCGTCCTTTAGCTCCAAGTACAGCTACCTTGATACTCATGCAATCACCTTCTCAAACTTGCTCGCGCTCTTAAACGGTCCCACTATGGCAAGGGTAGAAGGTTTTGGCAGGATCTCGCTGGCAATTGCCCTCACATCTGCAGGTGTCACACTTTTCACGCGGGATAAGATCTCATCAAAAGTCATTACTTCCCCATAAACCAATTCACTTTTGCCGATTCGACTCATTTGAGAGCCGGTGTCTTCTTGACTCAACACGAGTGAGCCTGAAACTGCTCCCTTGGCCCGGGTAATTTCTTCTTCAGTTAAACCATGCTCAGCCACATCCATTGTGATGTCTCGAATAATTTTCACAACTTCAACAGCCTTTGATGGTTGGCAACCTGCATAAAATGCCAGGGTTCCTGATCCTGCAAATTGCTGAACATATGAATAGACCGAGTAAGCCAAGCCACGCTTCTCACGAACTTCTTGAAATAAACGCGATGACATTCCTCCACCCAGTGCTGAAGCAAGAACGCTTAATGCAAAACGACGATCATCATTGCGCTCTACACCTTGACCACCTAAAAGAAGGTGAGCTTGTTCAGTCTTCTTATCTAAAATTCCAACTTTTCCAACACCAGGGACCTTTGAGTGTGTAGCCGCGCGCAGGTTTGGCTTAGCACTAGGAACATCTAAGAAATTATCTTTAGACATGGCTTCTTCCACCATGCGGACAACCTTCTTATGTTTGATATTTCCTGCAACAGCAATCACGAGGTCTTCAGGGCGATATCTCTTTTTGTAATAGTTAAAGACAGAGTTTCGTGACATACCTTTAATCGAATCGATTGTGCCAAGAATTGGCCTACCTAATTCAGAGTTACCGTAATAAGCCTCAAGATATAAGTCATGGATGAGATCTGATGGGTCATCATCTCGCATAGCAATTTCTTCTAGAACAACATTGCGCTCAGCATCTACATCTGAGGCTGCAACTACTGATGAGGTAATGAGGTCTGAAATGACATCAACTGCGAGAGGTAGGTCAACGTCAATAACGCGAGCATAAAAGCATGTGTATTCCTTGCCAGTAAAGGCATTCATCTCACCGCCTACCGCTTCAATGCTTGATGAGATTTCCATCGCAGTACGAGTCTTTGTTCCCTTAAAAAGTAAGTGCTCGAGAAAATGTGAAGCTCCCGCGACAGGTGATGTCTCATCGCGAGAGCCGACATTTACCCACACACCAAATGTTGCTGAGCGGACTGTTGAAACTTCTTCGGTAACTATCCGAAGGCCGCTAGGCAAGATGGTGCGTGGCATTAATTATTGATTATTCAGCAGAGTCTGTTGGAGTTGTTCCATCAGCTAAAACTGGGACCAAAGAGAACTTGCCCTTTGGATCAATCTCATTGATCTCAACTTCAATCTTATCTCCGACCTTCATCACTTCTTCAAGGTTCTCAATGCGCTTTCCGCCATGCATCTTGCGAATTTGCGAGATGTGGAGCAAGCCATCTTTACCAGGAACCAAAGAGATAAATGCGCCGAATGTTGCAAGCTTTACAACGCTACCGTTGAAACGCTCTCCAACCTTTGGAACAATCGGATTAGCGATTGCATCAATCATCTTCTTTGCAGCTTCTGCTTGAGATCCTTCAAGAGCTCCAATGTAGATAGTTCCATCGTCTTCGATGGTGATATCTGCGCCTGTCTCATCTTGAATCTGATTAATCATCTTGCCCTTAGGTCCGATGATCGCACCGATCAAATCAACAGGGACCTTGATTGAAATGATGCGAGGAGCAAGAAGGCTCATCTCATCAGGAGCATCAATTGCTTGGGTCATGATGTCGAGGATGAATAGACGAGCTTCCTTTGCCTGCAGGAGCGCAGAAGCAAGTACTGAAGCAGGAATTCCATCAAGCTTTGTATCAAGTTGAAGTGCTGTAACGAAATCCTTCGTTCCGGCAACCTTGAAGTCCATATCTCCGAATGCATCTTCGGCGCCCAAAATGTCTGTAAGTGCGACATATTCAGTCTTGCCATCAACTTGATCTGAGATAAGACCCATAGCAATACCTGCAACTAGCGCCTTAAGTGGCACACCAGCATTAAGTAGCGACATGGTTGAAGCACACACAGAACCCATGGATGTTGATCCATTTGAACCTAGTGCTTCTGAAACTTGACGAATTGCATATGGAAATTCTTCGCGTGTTGGAAGAACTGGAAGCAATGCGCGCTCTGCAAGTGCACCGTGGCCGATTTCGCGACGCTTTGGTGAACCAACACGACCTGTCTCGCCTACTGAGTAAGGAGGGAAGTTGTAGTTGTGCATATAACGCTTATGGTGTTCAGGACTCAATGTGTCGAGTTGCTGTTCCATCTTGAGCATATTCAAAGTTGTAACACCAAGAATTTGTGTCTCACCACGTTCAAAGATTGCTGAACCGTGAACACGAGGCATAACTTCAACCTCTGCTGTAATTGCACGAATATCACGAACTCCGCGACCATCAATACGAATCTTGTCGCGCAATACACGCTGACGTACTGACTTCTTGGTAACTGAGCGAAGCGCTGCAGAAACTTCCTTCTCACGGCCTTCAAATGAGACAGCGAAATGTTCCTTGTTGACTGCATTGATCTCATCAAGCTTGGTCTCACGTTCTTGCTTTCCAGCAATTGTAAGCGCCTTTGCGATGTCGTCTGCTGCAGCCTTTTCAACTGCTGCATAAACATCATCTTGATACTCCAAGTAGACAGGGAATTCACCAGTTGGCTTTGCGGCAACCTTTGAAAGTTCATTTTGTGCATTGCATAGCGCACGGATAAATGGCTTTGCAGCCTCTAGCCCTTGGCCAACAATCTCTTCAGTTGGAGCCTGTGCTCCATCCTTGATCAGACCAATTGTCTGTGTTGTCGCTTCAGCTTCAACCATGATGATTGCAATGTCATCACCAGCAATTGTTCCAGCAACAACCATGTCAAAGACTGCCTTCTCCAAATCAGAGTGATTTGGGAATGCAACCCATTGGCCTTCAATCAAAGCAACGCGAACGCCGCCGATTGGACCCGTGAATGGCAATCCAGCAAGTTGTGTTGACATTGATGCCGCGTTGATAGCAAGTACGTCATACATGTGATCAGGGTTGAGCGCCATAACTGTGACAACAACCTGAACTTCATTACGCAATCCTTTAACGAATGCAGGGCGAAGGGGGCGGTCAATAAGGCGGCATGTAAGGATCGCATCTTCTGATGGACGACCTTCGCGGCGAAAGAATGATCCTGGGATCTTTCCTGCTGCATACATACGCTCTTCAACATCAACAGTCAGTGGGAAGAAATCAAATTGATCTTTCGGCTGCTTTGATGCTGTTGTTGCAGACAGAAGCATTGAGTCATCATCTAGATAAACCAGTGCTGTTCCTGCTGCTTGCTTTGCGAGGCGTCCTGTTTCAAAACGGATCTCGCGCTTTCCAAACTTGCCATTGTCGATTTTCGCAACGGCGAACTTCACATCTTGACCCTCCATGGGTCATCTCCATTTCTCAGCTCGCTGCACATTAGGAAATGGATCTTCGATCGAAGTTCACGGAGATTTTGGTCCGTAAACCACTACCGAGGACCGATTAACTAAAGAGCGAACTGTTACTTAAATTAGCGGCGAATACCGAGCTTTTCGATAATCGCTCTGTAACGAGTTACATCTGTCTTTGCAAGGTATTGCAAAATACGGCGACGCTTACCAACCAACAACAAGAGTCCACGACGGTTGTGGTGATCATTCTTATTAGTCTTGAGGTGTTCGGTAATTTCTTCGATACGGCGAGAAAGCAAAGCAATCTGTGCTTCAGGACTTCCTGTGTCAGTGGCGGAAGCGCCGTACTTTGCGATGATCTCTTTTTTCTCTGCTGGCTGTAAGGCCATGTGGCACTCCTTCTACTGTCACGAGGGCCTCGGTGTGATTCACGAAGGCTCAAGTTCTCGCTTTGTGCACATAACTTACCAGCCGAGGCACAGAGGTGAGAAATCGTGAGGATTTCACGCCTAGGAAGTGAGGGCTTTTGCTTGCTCGCAGTCACGCTTCATTTGCTCAAGTAGTGGGTCTAAGCCATCAAACTTCAAAGTGTCGCGGAGTCTAAATCCAAATTCTAATTTAGCTTCTTGATCATATAAATCTAAACCGGTTTGATCAATTGCATATGCCTCAACTTGGCGACCTCTTACGCCAGGAAAAGTTGGATTTGTGCCAATAGATATTGCTGCTTGCCATCTAATCCCACCGACGCTGAGCCAACCTGCATAAACACCATCTGCTGGAACAGTTGCATTCTCAGCTAGTCCAATATTTGCAGTTGGATAACCAATCTCACGGCCTCTTTTTTCACCATGAACGACTGGCCCTTTAAGGTAATAATTCCTAGTAAGTAATTCATTTGCTCTCTCAATATCTCCGTCGATCACAAGTGCACGGATACGAGAAGAGGAGATAGCGCTTCCTCTATCTTCTTCCAGATTCACGCCTGTCACACCGAAGCTACCTGCATGTTTCTTTAGGTACTCAACATTTCCTGCAGCTTTATGCCCGAATGTGAAGTTCTCCCCCACCGTGACATGTGTAGCTTTCAACTGTTTCTGAAGTACTTCAGAGATAAATTCATCAGGACTTTTGGAAGCAAACTCTTTTGTGAATGGGAGAACAATAACCTCGGATGCACCATGCTCTTTTAGTAAAGTAATACGGTCAGCAATTCTCAGAATCGCAGATGGCGTACGCTCGGGAGCAAAAATTGAAGTTGGGTGTGGATCAAAAGTAAGAACAGTGACAGGGCCATGCTCGGCGGCAGCAGCAAGAATCTTCTGGTGGCCCTTATGAACACCATCAAATATTCCAATAGCAACAGATGTCATGGCGTTATTCTTTCACGGAAACCATAATCGGAGTTGCCACAAGGCATCCTCCAGAATTCTCATTACGAAGCAAACCTGCAAAATCACCATCGGGCGTAAGCGCGGCGACAACGCCATCGTGGCTATTTAAAGTGATGGTCCTTCCAAATGAAATTTCTGAAATCTCCGTCATATCAAGTGTCCGACTAGGAAGAATTTTTCCAATGCCTGCAGCAGTGCTCATCATCTCTGCGCTCTCCCACTCAGCACTTTCTTCAATCCTGAAAGGTGAAACCAGATACCTGCGAAGCTTGATTAGATGACCGCCAACACCAAGTGACTCTCCTAAATCCCTAGCAATAGCGCGAATATATGTTCCTGCAGAGCATTCAACGCCAACATGAATTTCAATGGAGTCTTCACTTCTTTCAATTGAAGTAATTGTTAGCTCATAAATAGTGACATCACGGGGTGGCAATTCAACTATCTCACCTTCGCGCACACGTTGGTGAGCAGTTTTTCCGTCCACTTTAATCGCGGAAACAGAACTAGGTCGCTGAGAGATCTCTCCCACCATCGCCTCTAATATTTTCTTAATTTGTTCATCAGTAATGACTGAAAGCTTAAGAGGATCAGCTTTAAATATAACTTCACCTTCAACATCATCTGTGACGGTAGCTTTACCCAGGGAGATAACGGCTTCGTAGCCTTTTCTGCCATCAGTGACATATTGCAGAAGCCTGGTCGCATTACCAATGCCAAGAACAAGTACTCCAGTTGCCATCGGATCTAGCGTTCCAGCATGGCCTACTTTTTTTGTTCCAAAGCGCTTGCGAACCTTTGCCACAACATCATGGCTTGTCATTCCTACCGTTTTATTAACGAGCAAGAATCCGTTAGTCATCGATAACCTATTCGTGACTCTTATATGGGTCAGATTCACCAATGGGCTTTGCTTGTGCACGAAGCTTCGCAAGTTCGGCATCAGCAGCTCGGACAGATGACATAAGGTCATTCATCGCTGTTGCTGATTCCTGTAAACCATCTGCAAAAAACTCAATAGTTGGCGTAATACGCAGACCAAGGGCATTGCCAACTTCTCGGCGAACTAACCCCCTGGAAGATGAAAGTGCTGCCGCTGTTGCTGATTGAGCATCACCATCGCCCAGTACGGTATAAAAAACTGATGCTTGTTGTAGGTCACCAGTTACTCGAACATCTGTGATCGTGATGAAACCAAGGCGTGGATCTTTTACCTTGGTCTCTAACGTTATTGCGATCACTTCTTTAATGCGATCGGCAACTTTCAGGGCGCGATTAGAAGGCATTTATGCGCGCTTCTTCTCGCGAATCTCATAAGTCTGAATGACATCTCCGACTTCAAGTTCCTTGTAGGAACCTAAGCCGATACCGCACTCAAAACCTTCTTTAACTTCAGTTGCATCATCTTTGAATCTACGAAGTGATTCAACAGTGAGACTTTCGCCAATAACAACGCCAGCACGCAAAGTGCGAGCCTTGGCATTACGACGAATAAGGCCATCAAGAACGATTGATCCTGCAATATTTCCAAACTTGCTTGATTTGAAGATATCTCGTACTTCAGCATTACCAAGAACAACCTCTTCATATTCTGGCTTGAGCAGACCCTTCAGAGATTTCTCAATATCTTCAATTGCATTATAGATAACAGTGTAGAAGCGAACTTCAACGCCTTCTTGATCAGCAAAGATCGCAGTTTGTGGTTCAGGCTTCACGTTAAAGCCAATAATTACCGCAGTTGATGCAGAAGCGAGTGTGACGTCGTTCTTAGTAATTGCTCCAACACCACGGTGAATAACACGCAGGTCTACTTCACTACCAACATCAAGCTGGAGAAGTGCATCTTCGAGCGCTTCAACGGAACCAGATACGTCGCCCTTAAGAATAAGGTTGAGCGTGCTGACCTTAGATTGCTCCATAAAGTCTTCAAGTGAAACCTTCTTACGAGCCTTAGCCAGCATTGCATTTCGCATTGCAAGCTGACGTTTTTCTGCAATTTGGCGAGCAGTACGGTCATCTTCAGCAACCATAAATGTGTCACCAGCACCTGGAACAGATGTGAAGCCAAGTACTTGAACAGGACGAGATGGACCAGCAGATTCAACTGCATCTCCATTTTCATCAAGCATGGCGCGAACGCGACCAAAAGCACCACCAGCAACAATTGCGTCGCCAACATTAAGTGTTCCGCGTTGAACAAGAACAGTGGCAACTGGGCCACGACCCTTATCTAGATTTGCTTCAATAGCCACACCACGAGCTGCATCATCGGCAATAGCGCGAAGATCAAGAGCTGCATCTGCTGTGAGCAAAATGCTCTCAATCAAGGAATCAATTCCAAGACCAGATTTTGCAGATACGTTTACGAAGATTGTTGTTCCACCATATTCTTCAGCGATCAGGTTGTATTCAGTGAGTTGTTGGCGGACCTTATCTGGGTTCGCATCTTCTTTATCAACCTTGTTCACGGCAACAACGATTGGAACATCTGCTGCCTGAGCATGGTTAAGAGCTTCAATTGTTTGTGGCATCACGCCATCATCTGCAGCAACAACAAGTACTGCAATATCTGTGACCTTGGCACCTCGAGCACGCATTGCTGTGAAAGCTTCATGGCCCGGGGTATCAATAAATGTAATGGCACGTTCAACGCCTTCATGCATACGATGAATTTGATATGCACCAATGTGCTGTGTGATTCCGCCTGCTTCACTCTTGACCACTTCGGTCTGGCGAATAGCATCAAGTAAACGAGTCTTACCGTGGTCAACGTGACCCATTACAGTCACAATTGGCGAGCGCACGACAAGGTCTGCCTCATCGATATCTGCCAACTCTTTATCAAGATTGATATCGAACTCTTCAAGTAGCTCGCGATCTTCATCTTCAGGGCTAACAACTTGGATAACAAAGCCCAGTTCCCCACCCAAAATTGTAAATGTGTCTTCATCTACAGACTGTGTAGCTGTAACCATTTCACCTAGGTGAAAGAGCGCCGATACTAAAGATGCTGGATCTGCATTAATTTTCTCTGCAAAGTCCATCAAAGTGGCGCCACGGCGTAGACGAATAACTGTCTTTCCATCACCATGTGGAACTACTGCTCCACCAAGTGAAGGAGCCGCCATATTGTCGAACTCTTCACGCAATACTTTCTTACTCTTATGTGCCTTACCCTTTTTGCTTCCTTGTTTTCCAAAAGCACCTGCAGCCCCGCCACGTTGATGACGACCTCCGCCTTTGCCACCAAACGCTGGAGCACCTGGTGCGCCAGTTGATGGTGCACCTGATGGTGAACGATAAGGAGAACTTCCTGGAGCACCTGTACCACCTGTACGAGGTGCGCCAGTTGAACCAGGGGCACCTGCAGGTCTTGCAGATTGTGGACGAGCAGCAAAACCAGGACGCACCGCACCTGGTCGATTACCTGACATTGGTGGACGCTCACCTGGACGAATTGGTCTGGCAGGTGGACGTGGCATACCTGTTCCACTATTTGCGCTACCAAATGGATTATTGCCAGCACGTGGTGGACGTGGCATAGGGTTACTTGTTCCAAATGGATTGTTACCAGGAGATGCTGGACGCGCAGTTGCAGCTGGTGGTGTTGATGAATCTAAATCTTCTGTTGGAGCTTTTGGTGTTATA
>CAIUAO010000024.1 GCA_903897155.1 uncultured Actinomycetes bacterium
ATTTTAAGTGCAATGGAAAAAGGTGTTGCCAAGCAACTGAGGGAGCTTGTCTCATTTGATGAAGATTTAGCGGGCGGAATAATGACTACTCACTTATTGATAGTAAAAGAGAACGATACTGTTGCTGCCGCACTTAAACTATTAGTCGAGAATAAAGAGCGCGATAGCTCTGATGGCGTTGTAGTAGTAGATGCTAAGGGGCAGCTCATTGACCACATTCAAACCGTTGAACTTATAGCGGCTAAAGCATCTTCAAATGTTCTAGACCTAGTTGCTAAACCATTTCCAACATCTGTTCAAATTGATACTCCGATTGCAGAAGTTGTCGAAGAATTCTCAAATAACCGAGGTTCTTCAATTATTGTTGTTGACGAAAAGAACAAACCAATTGGTCGAATTCTTTCTGATGACCTGGTGGATGCTCTATCACGTAGTAGATCACGCGGATTTTCTAAAGGCAGCGGGGTCCTTTCATGAGTATCAATAAGATGATGACTACGCGCAAGATTCGTCTCGCTGCATTTCTGGCGGTCATGGGACCTGGCGTGATTGCAGGTCTTGCAGATGATGATCCAGCAGGTATTACAACTTATTCTCAATTAGGAACTCAATTTGGTTATCGCATGCTCTGGACACTCGTGATTGCGACAGCTGCATTAATTATTTTCCAAGATCTTGGTTCTCGTATTGGCGTTGTCACTCGCCAAGGGCTTATAGGTTTAGTTCGTCAAAAATATGGAGCGCGCGCAGGTTCATTTAGTGCAGTTTCATTGATTTTGGCAAACTTAGGAACAATGACCGCAGAGTTTGCTGGTGTTGCTGCTGCCGGACAATTATTTGGCGTTTCGCGATATGTAACAGTTCCCATTACGGGTTTAGTCATTTCATACTTGGTACTACGGGGTACATTTAAGAAAGCCGAGAGAGTCTTCTTTGCACTCTCTGCCGTATTTTTCGCGTACATAATTGCGGGATTCATGTCACATCCAAATTGGAGTAGCGCCTTTAAAGGCATGGTTACACCCACGATGCCTTTAAATCACCAGGCTATAAATATCGCCACTGCAACACTTGGAACGACACTTGCTCCATGGGGTCTGGCATTTATCCAGTCTTACGCCGTAGATAAGCGTCTAACACGAGATGATTTGAAATTGCTTCGAGCAGATGTTTGGGTTGGCTCACTGCTCACAGGCGTAATCGGGTTCTTCGTAGTTATTACTTGCGCCGCCACTTTAAACAAACAACATATTTTTAGTATTACAGATGCGTCTCAAGCCGCAGTTGCACTTAAACCACTAGCCGGAACGCTTGCTAAGGATATTTTTGCTATTGGCATTATTGGGGCAGCATTACTTGCTGCATCAATCTTGCCTCTTTCCACCGCCTATTCTGTAAGTGATTTAACAGGCTCACCTGCAGCATTAGATGATAATTTTCAAGAAGCACCTCTTTTTTACTCAACATTTGCCGCTATCACAATCATAGGTGGCGGATTAATCATGATTCCTGGCATATCACTTATTTGGATTTTGATTTCTTCACAAATCCTCAATGCGATTCTGCTCCTGCCGCTTCTTAGCTATATGTATGGAATTGCAAAAGATAAAAAACTCATGGGTGAGTTTGTAGCTAAGCGTTCATCATTGAACGTTTATGGTTCAGTTATTGCACTTGTTGCAGTCTGCGTTCTTGCTCAATTCTGGTTCTTGTTCCATAACTAAAGCGATGAAAACCCAAGAGCACACCGCTCTGCCCGAAGGCAGAGATATACCCTTTTTATTATTAGGAATTCTTGGAATTGGCTCTTCCGGCCCGGTAATTGCAAAGAGTGTGATGCCAATTTCAACGCTCGTATTTTGGCGGAACCTCGGTGGGGCATTGATTATTGCACCTTTTGCTTACAGAAAAAAAGAGTGGAGAGTAAAAAGTAACCGCCCTGCAATGAAATTATCCGCCCTCTCAGGCGTATTACTTGGATTTCATTTTTTGGCCTTTTTTGCAGCGATGCGTTTTACGACAGTTGCGGCAGGAACTGCGCTTGCATCATTGCAGCCTATATTCGCTGCGATCTATTTAAAGTTTAAGGGAGCAAGAATTACAGGGCAGTCATTGTTTGGACTTTTCCTAGCATTTGCATCGGTCATGCTTATTACTGGTATAGATTTTACACTCTCAACTCGAGCATTCACTGGTGATTTATTTGGAATTTTGTCGGGTGCTCTTGCTGCTGGATATGTACTACTTGGCTCTGGTGTTCAAAAGACATTATCTACATCTACATATACAACTATTTGTTACGGCACATGTTCGCTCGTTGCCCTGGTAACTGCCCTTGGGACAAGATCACAAATCCTTCATTTTCAACTCAACCAATGGCTTTTGATGCTCTCACTGATTGTCGGGGCGCAGCTGCTTGGCCATAGTTTGTTTAATCTCACTCTCAAGCGTGTATCCCCAGTTGTTGTTTCACTAATCGTATTTTTCGAGGTTCCAGTCTCCGCCGTGATTGCTTTGATTTGGCTTCACCAAAAACCTCAGTCTGGAACAATTCCAGGAATTATTGGCTTGCTCATCGGGTGTGGGATATTTGTACTTAGAAATAAGCCAATAGAGGCCCCGGGTGATTGATCTACATACTCATACAAGCTTTAGTGATGGAACAGATTCACCAACAGAGCTGATTAATAAAGCACTAGCAAGTGGTATTTCAACTATTGGGCTAACAGACCATGACACAGTTGCAGGTTGGGATGAGGCAATAAGTCATCTTCGTCCGCGCATTGCTCTTGTTCCTGGCGCTGAGATCTCATGCCAAACTGAAGATGGAATTAGCGTGCACATGCTCGGATTGTTATTTGACCGAGAAAATAAAGAACTTGCTGATGTATTAGAACAAACTCGCGAAAACCGAATTGGCCGGATGAACAAGATAATTGCTCGCCTTAATGGTGCCGGGTATGAAATCACAATGAGTGATGTTCAAGAACAACTTTCAGATGGCGCAACACTTGGCAGACCTCATCTCGCCGATGCGCTAGTTGCAAAAGGATATTTAAAGTCGCGCGAGGAAGTATTCGCCGAACTTCTTCATAATAATTCTCCGCATTATGTTGCTCACTACTCACCAACACCTGAGGTAGCGATCGCCTTGATCAAAGCAGCTGGAGGGGTCGCAGTTATTGCCCATCCGATGGCGTCACTTCGGGGCAGAGTTATTTCAACTGAGACGTTTAAAGATTATGTCTCTGCAGGTTTAGATGGAATAGAAGTATTTCATCGCGACCAAAGCGCAGAAAATCGGGAGCTTTTGATAAATATTGCTAGCGAGCTGAGTCTTGTTGTTACAGGGTCTAGCGATTACCACGGCAATGGAAAGCTCAATCAACTTGGCGAATCAACCACAAGCCCGGAGGAATTTTTCAAGCTTGAATCTAAGGCAAATGCCCGTCGAGTTATAAAGTTGTAAAGCCAACCTTACGTTCTGCTGAATCACCAATTTCAATAAAGGCAATTTTCCCAGCGGGGACAAGAACTGTGCGACGTCTTGTGTCTGTTAGTTCTAGAGAAGTTTTCTTTTCAATTGCTTCATTTGCAAGTGATAAGACTTTATCTGGGGCTGTCTCTGTTTCAAAAACTAATTCATGGTTGGAATCGCTAATGCCGATTCTTACTTGTATTGATTGCTCAGATGATTTTTTAGTGGCCATGGATTTAGTTTAGTCATGAACTCGAACGAGGGAAACCTGAAATTCCTCGCCACTGCAAACTTGCGACGAGTCTCACAGCTGTGTCTCGATCAATTTTGCCATCCCGTGAGAGCCAATGACGAGCGGTTGTCTGGGCGGTACCAATAAGTCCGACCGCTAGGAGCATTGCCGACTCCTGAGGCATCGCTGTATCTGCTCTAATAGCTTCGCTAAATGCCAGCGCACAGTCATAAGACATTTTGTTCAAACGCTCACGCACTTGAGGCTCAACACTCATATCACTTTCAAAAAGCAAGCGAAATGCTTCTCCTTCATCATTAATGAAATCAAAGTAGGCGTTCACTGTTGCCAATACGCGTCCTGCATTTTCTTTAGTAGAACCCACGGCTGTTTGGATTTCTGCAACAAGTGATTCACAGTGAATATCTAAAACCGCAAGGTAGAGATCCAACTTGGAAGGAAAATGTTGATAGAGGACTGGCTTACTTACATTTGCTCTATCTGCGATCTCATCCATTGCAGCAGCGTGGTAACCGGCGGCTGTAAAGACTTCAAGTGCGGCTGTAAGCAAAGTTGCGCGCCTCTCATCACGTGGTAACCGTAATTTGGCGTGAGGGGCCGCTGGGCTATTGAGATTGTCGGTGCTCATTAGCGAGATCGTATCCCAATCAGAGATAATCAGCCCATGACTAACACCGGGCAACTTCCAGATGAGGTTTCAGCGACTGAGCTTTTAGACCTTTTCGCTAGCGGAGCCGACTTCCAGTTAGTCGATGTTCGAGAAGATCATGAATGGCAAGAAGGCCACATTGAAGGTGCCACATGGATTGTGATGAATAAATTTGTCTCTGGCAGCGCATTTAGTGAATTAGCTAAAGACAAACCAATTATTTTTCAATGTCGCTCAGGAGTTCGCTCAAGTGACTGCATGGATATTGCTCGGGCTGCTGGTTTTTCTAATACATCAAACCTAACTGGCGGAATTTTGGCTTGGTATAAAGCGGGCGGAAAGTAATGTCACTTAGTTTGTTGCTCGTGCATGCCCATCCTGATGATGAGACGATCAATAATGGCGCAACCATGGCTGCATATGTAGCCCAAGGGGTATCAGTCACTCTTGTTACTTGCACGCGTGGGGAAGAAGGAGAAGTCCTGGTTCCAGAGCTTGCCCATTTGGCTTCTTCTGCCGATAACACTCTCGGTGATTACCGTATAGGTGAATTAGATCGAGCAATGGCGCAGCTGGGTGTGAAAGACCATATTTTTTTAGGTGCCCCAGATAAGAAATATCGAGATAGCGGGATGATGGGCACATCTCAAAATGATGCACCGGGTACTTTTTGGAAAACAGATCTTGATGAAGCAGCATCAGATTTAGTTAAAGTCATTCGCGAACGTAAACCACAAGTTCTAGTTACCTATGATGAATTTGGTGGATATGGCCACCCTGACCACATTAAAGCTCATCAAGTTGCCATGCGCGCAGCAGAGTTAGCAGCAGATCCTTCATATGGCAGTGGCGGTGCATGGGAAATTTCTAAAATTTACTGGAGCGCAGTTCCACGCTCTGCAGTAAAAAATGGCCTTACTAGTAAGAAGTTGTATATGAAAGTTCTCCTTCGTGTCTTTAAGTATGTGCCATCAAAATGGATCACGATGCCTTTTGTTAAACCAGATGAACTAGTTACTACAGAATTTGATGGAAATGCATATACCGCTGCGAAAATCGCTGCCCTCAAAGAGCACAAGACCCAACTCGTTATGGATGATTCAAAATTTGAGTTCTCTAAAAATCTCGCACTTGAGATTGGTGGCACTGAGTATTACACGCTAGTAAAGGGTGAAAAGGCTGGTGTATTTAATTCACAGGGGAGAGAGACAGATCTTTTTGCAGGGGTTAGGGGATAACTTCCCAGCTTTGCCCCTCAGGTGAATCACTTACTCTGATCTTAAGAAGTGCTAACTCATCTCTTAATTGATCGCTTAATTTAAAGTCTTTATTTTGGCGTGCTTGATTTCTGGCATCAAGTAACTTTTGCGCATCATCGCTGAGCTCAGCCTTCTTATCCCCACGCATTATGCCAAGACTAAAGAACTCATCAAGCTTCTCAAAAATATTTGCTTTTGTCATCGGCGATATAGATTCATCTTTTTCAAGTGACCTGAGCTTAACTATTACCCGCGGTGTATCAAGATCATCGTTTAGATCAGCGATCACATCTGCAATGAACTTATCGGCGGCAGTGGTATCCACATGAGCGTCTTGAACTTGTCGCCACTCTTGATACTTTTTACGCCAACGCTTGATAGTTGTATCAGCGGCAGCAATAGATTCCCACGATAAGTCCATCTGACTTCTATATCGATTTTCTAAGAAACATAAGCGAACTGCAAGTGGATCAAAGCCGCGATCGATGACATCTTGCAGGAGGACAACATTGCCCGCACTTTTAGACATTTTGCGACCTTCAAATAGGAGATGTTCACCATGAACCCAGTGATCTACTACTTCATCACCGCTTGCTGCATTTGATTGTGCACGTTCATTTTCATGGTGAGGGAAGCGAAGATCAATACCTCCAATATGAACATCTACTTTCTTATTTAAGTAGTGCATTGACATTGCCGAGCACTCAATATGCCACCCAGGAAAACCAATGCCCCACGGAGAATCCCAGACCATTGTTGTTCTATCCCCTGCTGCCTTCCAGAGCGCCCAGTCAGCATGAAACTTCTTTGCTCCATCATCATGATATTCATATCTGTGGCCAGGCTTAAGTGAATCTAATTTGTTCCCACTAATTGCCCCATAGGAAGGAAAAGTTTGGGCATCAAAGTAAACACTTTTATCGCTGCCAACATATGCGTGCGAAGATTTAATGAGTCCGGCGATCAGCTCTTGCATGCCTTCTATTTCTTCACTTGCTCGTGGATAAACCTCGGCAGGTTCAATGTTCAGACGTGCTAAATCTTGGTGGAATAGATCTTCATACTTACGAGCAATTATAAATGGGTCGATCTTCTCTTTCTTTGCTTCAGCAACTACTTTGTCATCTCCAACTTCATTACCTTCGAAATCTTCACCCATATGCCCAACATCGGTAATATTTTGAATAACTTTTACTTTAAAACCATTAAATATGATGAGCTTTGTAATGAGGTCACTTAAAAGGAATGTTCGTAGGTTACCAACATGCGCATCCCTATAAACCGTTGGCCCGCAGCAATATACCCGCGCATATTGACCATTTGAAAGAGATATTTCTTTATTGGTTCGTGATTGTGTATCAAAGATTTTAATTCCTGTAGGCATCTCACTCATGTGCTTCACCTGTCTGGACTACTTTCCAAAAGGCTATTCGATCAGGATCAAAAGTGACTACTTGGCCATCTTTCTTTCGTACTTGTGTCGTTGACTCAAGGTAGCCAAGTAGGTCACGGAAGCCTCCTTCAGGGTCAAACAAGCGAATGCTGACGCGGTGGCCAATCTCATTATCTGAAGGGCAATCCTTCATAACTGGCCTCCTTCTCGCGGTGCATCCACTATTCTCTACCTATTATTCTTGCCTAATTGGCTGTATCCGCCACTTGAGACCAAGTGTCAGATACGCCAAATGATTCTTTGAAAGGAAGACCGTGACCTACGTAATTGCCGAACCTTGTATCGATGTGAAAGACAAGTCTTGCATCGAGGAGTGTCCAGTTGATTGCATTTATGAAGGTGGCCGGAT
The DNA here is from genome assembly GCA_903897155.1 of uncultured Actinomycetes bacterium. Taxonomy (GTDB): domain Bacteria; phylum Actinomycetota; class Actinomycetes; order Nanopelagicales; family Nanopelagicaceae; genus PALSA-747. Next base: position 7,442 of record CAIUAO010000024.1, read on the forward strand.
GCTTTATATCCAGCCTGATGAGTGCGTTGACTGCGGTGCTTGCGAGCCAGTCTGCCCTGTTGAAGCTATTTATTATGAAGATGATATTCCAGCAGCATGGAAGCAGTATGGCGATGTTAACAGTGGCTTCTTTGTAGAACTTGGTTCACCAGGTGGTGCAAGTAAAGTTGGCGCGACGAATAGTGATCACCCAACTGTCACAGCCGCACCTGCGAAGGCTGGCGAGTAAAAGATCAAACTCCCGGATTTCCCCTGGGATGTGCTTGCCCCTTATGGAGAACGTGCGAAGGCACATCCTGAAGGTGGAATTGATCTTTCTGTAGGAACACCTGTTGATGCAACGCCAGATTTTATTCAAGAAGCAGTTTCCAACTCTTCAAACTCTCCGGGTTACCCACTCACAATTGGTTCTCCTGCGTTGCGCGAGGCAATGCGAAGTTGGGCAATGAATCAACTTGGAATTACCGGTGACTTTGATGTTTTACCAACTATTGGATCTAAAGAATTTATTGCATGGCTTCCTACTGTTCTTGAATCAAAGAAAGTGCTGTATCCCAAAATTGCTTACCCAACATATTTGGTTAGTGCCCTCCTTGCCCATGCAGAACACCACGCAGTAGATATCGATCCGAATAAGTGGCCAGCATCTGATCTCCTCTGGGTGAACTCACCATCTAACCCAACGGGCAGAGTTGCCCCCTTATCTGAACTTGAAGCAATCATTCAATATTCACGTAAAAACAAGTCAGTAGTAGCAAGTGATGAGTGTTATATAAACTTTCCTGCAACCACAAGCGCTCCTACTCCAGTATCTATATTTAAAGCTGCAGCAGGAAACAATGAAAATCTACTTGGGATTTACTCTCTGTCTAAGCGATCTAATATGGCGGGTTATCGCGCTGGTCTAGTTGTTGGAGATAGCGCCCTTATTGCCAAGATACGCGAGGTAAGAAAGCATGCAGGAATGATTCTTTCAGCCCCCGTGCAGGCAGCGATGATTGCAGCGCTTGGCGATGAAAAACATGTTCACGCGCAGGCAGAACGTTATTCCCATAGGCGCTCACTACTGCGCCCAGCATTGGAATCACTTGGTTTTAAGATTGAGCACACAGAAGCTGGTTTATATATTTGGTGTACCAGAGGTGAGGCAGATATGGATTCAGTTGCCTTTCTTGCCGATCGTGGAGTTCTTGTGACACCTGGACATTTTTATGGAGAAGCTGGGGCGCAATATATTCGGGTTGCACTTACCGCTACCGATGATGAGATTACCCGCGCCGCTGCAAGAATGAATGAGTAGAGTGAAATAATGAGTAGAGCGCAGTCAGCAATATTGCTTGTGGGAGGCTTCGGAACTCGCCTTCAACCGCTGACATTAAAGACACCTAAGCCGATGCTCTCTGTTGCAGGCATTCCCTTCACGCAGCACCAAATTGTTAAAGCTAGAGATGCTGGGATTCAAGAGATCGTTCTTGCTACCTCCTATCTAGCCGAGATCTTTGAGCCTTACTTTGGTGATGGATCTCGTTTTGGAATAAAGATCCGGTATGCAGTTGAAGAAGTTGCTCTTGGCACAGGTGGAGCAATTGGCAACGCTGCAAATATGTTGCACGAAGATGGCCCGGTTGTCATCTTTAACGGAGATGTTTTAAGCAGTCACGACCTCAAGGGTCAGATCAATTTTCACGCAGAAAACAAGGCAGATATTTCACTTTATCTGACCGAGGTTGAAGATGCCCGTGCATATGGAGCAGTTGAAATGAGTGGTGTAAATATCACTTCTTTTAACGAAAAAATGGAGAATCCCCCAACAAATATCATTAATGCTGGTTGCTATATTTTTAATCGGGAGATTATCTCCACAATCCCGCAAGGTGAAGTTATAAGTGTCGAGAGGCAAACTTTTCCGCAGGCTCTTGCATCTGGAAAAAAGTTATGCGGATTTGTTGATCGTTCTTACTGGCTAGATATAGGAACGCCTGTGGCCCTTTTAAAAGCGACATCTGATCTCATTTCCGGAGTAGCCACATCAGTTGCCTACGATGAATTACTTGCATCAGGGGCCTATAAGAAAAAGGGCACGGCGCTGATTGCCACAAGTGCGAAGGTCTCTGATTCTGCTCTTGTGGGCAATGGAAGCATTGTTGGGGAGGCAGCCAGAGTGGGAGATGGCGCAAAAATTTCACATTCGATTATTGGAGATGGCGCCCAGATTGGTGATCGGGCTGATCTTGAATCCTCATTTATTGCCCAAAACGCTTTATTTCCTGCTGGATCCATCGCAAAAGGGCAATTTTTCGGGTTTTAGCCTCATTTTTACCCCCATAAGCGGACTTTAGGACTTGACTAGTTGGACTTACACGCGTGTAATTCACCTAAGACGTGCAGAGGTCCCCGCCGATGCATCAACACAAGCAGTGAACTATCTATGAAGTATCTAGGAGTACATATGTCAGAGCGCCCAGCATTTCTGCCTTTAGAGTCACTTGGCCAGGGGACCCCAGACCTTTCATGGCAAGAGCGTGCGTTGTGTGCGCAGACTGATCCAGAAGCTTTCTTTCCTGAAAAAGGCGGTTCAACACGTGAAGCAAAGCGTGTGTGCTTATCGTGTGAAGTCAGATCTGAATGCTTGGAATACGCTCTAGGACATGACGAGCGTTTTGGCATTTGGGGCGGACTTTCTGAACGCGAACGCCGTCGTCTCAAGCGCCGTTCGGCTTAATTACCTCATCTTTTTTTTAGTGGGTGCCAACTATGGCAACTAAATCTTCATCACCAACAGATGATTTTTTTGTTACTGCAATATTAGTAACTCATGATGGTGCAACTTGGCTTCCTGAAGTAATCGCAGCCCTGTCATCTCAAAGCAGACCAATAGATCGAATTGTCGCCGTTGATACAGCGTCTATAGATGCATCGGCCAAACTTGTCACTTCTTCTGGTATTCCGGTGATTAAAGCAGATAGAGAAATCGGCTACGGAGATGCAATTGCATTAGCGTTGCAGCAATCACCTCGCGTAGAAGAATCTGATCCAATCGGCAAAGAGTGGATATGGCTCATCCATGATGATTGCGCTCCAGCTAAGAGTGCTTTGAGTTTGTTGATCGATGCTGTTAAAGATCGACCACAAGTTGTTATTGCAGGACCAAAACTTGTTGGCTGGTATGACCATGATCATCTCCTTGAAGTGGGCGTATCAATTGCAGGTAATGGTTCTAGGTGGACAGGACTTGAGCCAGGTGAACAAAATCAAGGTCAACATGATCAAACAAGAGAAGTCCTAGCGGTTAGCACAGCCGGCATGCTTGTCAGACGAGATGCATTTGAAGATTTAGGCGGACTTGATCCAAACCTTGCCCTCTTTAGAGATGATGTGGATTTAGGTTGGAGAGCTCATGTTGCTGGCTATGGTGTTATTTGCGTAGGAGAAGCAACCGCTTTCCATGCTCAAGCATCAGCAACTGAACGTCGGAAAGTAGATGTCTCAGAAGCATTTTTACATCGCCCACTTTTACTTGATCGCCGTAATGCAGCCTATGTTCTCTTAGCGAACTCAACATGGTGGATGTTGCCATGGGTGAGTGTTCAAATAATTGGAACATCACTTCTGCGGGCCTCCTTTGACTTACTTGCAAAGCTTCCTGGTTATGCCGCTGATGAAATTGTTGCGGTAGGTCTTTTACTCATTCACCCAGCAGAGTTATTTGCAGCACGCAAGGATCGCAAATCAAAGCGGCTACTTAGCCCCAACATCATCAAACGCTTTATTCCACCAAGAGGAAGTCAGATTCGCGCTGGTGTCGATCGTGTGGTGACAACTATTTCACGTAAATTTCGTGATGATGAATCAGATCAACCACAGATACAAAGTTATGCAGATATTGGCACTATAAATGAGGAATTTGATGAACAAGATCTCTCTACACCTATTAAATCTTCGGTAATAAAAGAAGTTTTTCGCAGACCAGAGTTCTTCTCACTCATTGTCATTACACTCATCTCATTTATTGCTGGGCGTGCTCGTCTAGGTGCAATTTCAGGAGGAGCACTCGGACTCTCCCCTGCAAGTGGAATGGATTTACTTCGCTCCTATGTAAGTTCTTGGCACCAAGTTGGAATGGGCTCTGCAGTTGCAACACCACCGTGGGTTGCACTCACCGGGCTTGCTTCAATCTTTAGCTTTGGTCATTTCCCATTACTTATTTCAGCAATTTTCCTCTTTACTCCACCGCTCGCTTTTTATATTTTTTATTCGTGCTTGCGGAATATATTAAGTACTCGAATTGCTGCCACCATCGGAGCATCAGTTTATGTTTTAACCCCGCTGCTCTGGGGATCAC
>CAIUAO010000025.1 GCA_903897155.1 uncultured Actinomycetes bacterium
CTGAGCACAGCGTTCATGATTGAGTCCCCAAGAAAGACCAGCTAAAAATCCTGAACGAAATGAATCTCCTACTCCGGTTGGGTCCACTTTTGCTTTCTCAGCAGGAACACCCACAGAAATATTTGGCTGACCATGCTCTTCAACAATTGCGCCTTTTGAGCCCAAAGTCACCACACGCACCTGCACTTGATCAAAGAGCTCGGCATCACTCCAGCCTGTCTTTTGCATAATCAAAGCGAGCTCATATTCATTTAGGAATAAGTACTTCGCTCCCGTAACAAGCTTCTTAATATCTCCCCCATCCATTCTTGCAAGTTGCTGGGAAGGGTCAGCGGCAAAAGGAATCTTTAACTTTTTGGCAGTTTCTGAATGAGCCACCATTGCCTCGGGATCATCAGGAGAGATGACGATCAGATCGATATCTCCTTCTTTTTCAATAATCTCTTCTAAATTAATTTCTCTCGCCTCGCTCATCGCGCCAGGATAAAAAGATGCAATTTGATTGAGCGCAGAGTCAGTTGTCACAACAAAAGTCGCCGTGTGAGCTTTCGTTGAGATCTTGCAATGTTTCGTATCAACCCCATGCTTTGTAAGCCACGTGTTGTATTCGGCCCAATCTTTACCAACAGCAGAGATTAAAAGTGGGCGCAGCCCTAGTGCTCCCATGCCAAATGCAATGTTGGCCCCTGTGCCGCCTCTGCGCACATCAAGACCATCGACGAGAAATGAGAGAGAGATGCTAGAAAGTGATCCTTCGACAAATGAATCGGTGAACTTACCCGGAAATGTCATTAAGTGGTCAAGGCCGACAGAGCCGGCAACGGCAACTTTCATATGGATGAGCTAGCGATTAGTTAAATGAATCGCCGCACGCGCAAGAACCTTGCGCATTTGGATTATCAATTGTGAAGCCTTGCTTCTCAATTGTGTCAACGAAATCAATAGATGCACCCATCAAATAAGGCGTGCTCATCTTGTCTGTCACTACTTTGACGCTTCCAAAAGTTGAAATGGTGTCGCCATCAAGAGCGCGATCATCGAAATAGAGCTGGTAGCGAAGTCCAGAGCAACCACCAGGTTGAACTGCCACGCGCAAACTAAGGTCATCGCGACCTTCTTGCTGCAAAAGCGCGGAAACCTTTGTCGCGGCAACATCTGTCAGAAGGATGCCAGCGGTGGTTTGGATTGTGACTTCTTGTGTTGTCTCTGTGCTCATGGGCAGAAGAATACTCCCAAATCACAACTGCTGCGTTGGCACAGTGGCCACCGACACGAGAGAATGCTCATATGGCACTCACAGACCTGCTACTCATGGGGCGCAACAGCGATCCCTCAAGTGAGCGTGGAGTTTCCTGTGATGGGCAACTGCCTGAACCCAGTGACCCAAATCTGGTTGAAAGAGCAATAGCTGCTCGCGCCAAGCTTGGTGATCGAGCGATGATTTTAGGTCACCACTACCAAAGAGATGAAGTAATCCAATTCGCCGATATCACTGGCGATTCATTTAAGTTGGCACAAGCCGCAGCAGACAACCCACAAGCTGAACTCATTATCTTTTGTGGCGTGCACTTTATGGCAGAAAGCGCCGACATCCTGACTGGTCCCAACCAAAAAGTAATTCTTCCAGATTTAGCAGCGGGATGTTCCATGGCCGATATGGCTGCATTAAATCAAGTCAACGCAGCATGGGTCTACTTTGAAAAACTTGGCATTGCAAAACAAACAGTCCCTATTACTTACATGAATTCAACGGCTGCAATCAAAAGTTTCACCGGAGAAAATGGTGGAGCCGTCTGCACATCATCAAATGCAGAGCGGGCAATGAAATGGGCATTTGAAAAAGGCGAGAAAGTCTTCTTTCTTCCAGACCAACATTTAGGAAGAAATACTGCTGTTTTAAAACTTGGTCTTTCACTTGATGAATGCGTCGTCTGGAATCCCTGGAAGCCATCAGGTGGATTAAGTGATGAACAAATCAAGAATGCAAAAGTTATTCTCTGGCGCGGTCATTGCTCTGTTCATGGCCGGTTCTCAATAGAAAACGTCCACGATGTGCGGGCAAAACTGCCTGGCGTTCAAGTCCTAGTGCACCCAGAGTGCCAACATGAAGTCGTCGCCGCAGCAGATGTTGTGGGCAGTACGGAAATGATTATCCGAACAGTTGAAAACTCTCCTGCCGGATCAAAGTGGGCCATAGGCACAGAGCTCAATCTTGTTCAGCGTTTGGCCAAAACCCACGCAGATAAAGAGATCATCTTTTTGGATAAAACGGTCTGTTACTGCTCAACCATGAACCGCATTGACCTGCCCCATTTGGTCTGGGCTATGGAGACTTTGCTTGCAGATGCCTCTTCCGGACGCATTATTAATCAGATTAAGGTCGATTCGGCTACCGCAGCTCATGCAAGAGTTGCACTAGAGCGAATGCTGGCTCTACCGTAACGGCATGACAAAAAACGCACCCACCCCAAAACGCAAAGATGCTGAAAAAGCCAACAAGGTAAATTCAATTTCTGCTCCTCAAACCAAAGCAACAAAGGGTAGAGATAAGGCAGCGATCAAAGCTCGCAGAATTGAACAACGTGCAGCGTTCATGCGCGGAGATGAAAACGCCCTTCCTATGCGCGATAGAGGACCTGCCAAGCGTTTCGTCCGTAACTACATTGATTCACGCCGCAACATCGGTGAATTTTTCTTGCCTGTTGTCGCATCAGTATTAGTTCTCAGTGTTATCCATAATAAATTTATTTCACTGATTGCAATCTTGCTTATGTATGCAGCCATGCTCTACACAGTCGTCTCAGGTGTTTTCATGAGCCGCAAGATCCGCAAAGAGGTTGCTACTCGTTTCCCCAGTGAATCAACTAAGGGCGTTGGCATGTATGGCTGGCTCCGCTCGACTCAGATGCGCCGCATGCGCGCTCCTGCGCCACAAGTTCAACGCGGCGAAAAGATTTAGTCAGCGCCTTGCCCAGTTCTATTGGGTAAGGATGAAATAAGTGCTAGTTTTCGACTGCTAGGTGTAAATGCCTAGTGAATTTAAGTGGAGCGAAGTTGGTGAGATTCCAACACTGTCCCGCAACTGTGAAGATTGAGTAATCAATCTAAGTCAGGTCGCCTCTCTTAATTTCGAAGTATCCGACCTCGGAGGAAGGTCGGGCCTTTTAGTGCTCATCTTCGGGTGACCACGTAAAGTCCCAACGTTTCCTCCCTCAGCGCTTGAGGGAGTTTTTTTATGAAGAAAAGTTTTATAGCGCTGCCGACGATTATCACTTTATCAATTGCGATAGTCGTTCCAGCAAGTACCGCCCATGCAGCAGTCAAGATGCCTCTGCGCATTATTTCACTCTCTCCTAGCGCCACCGAAATACTTTTTGGTATTGGCGCAGGAAAGCAAGTAATTGCAGTGGATCAAAATTCTAATTACCCAACCAGCGCGCCCATCACCAAACTTGATGGCTTTGCGCCCAATGTTGAGGCAATTGCCAAATACAAGCCTGATCTAGTCATTGTGCAATCAACGTCTACCAAGGTGATGCAAGTTGTTGCCCAGCTTAAAAAGCTTGGCATTTCTGTCATCACTGAAATCACTCCAAATAATCTTGCTGATGTATATGCTGAAATCCAGATTGATGGCAGAGCAACGAATCATGTTGCTAGCGCTCAATCTCTCATTAAGAGTATGCAAGCAAAGATTGCAGCAATTATTAAGTCTGCTCCTACGCAAAAGCCGCTCAAGTTTTATCATGAGATTGATAACACCGATTACTCTGCGACAAGCAAGACATTTATCGGCCAGGTATATAAATCTTTTGGCCTTGTAAATATCGCAGACGGAGCTAAAGGCGCTGATGCAACCGGATACCCGCAGCTCACGCCCGAATACATCATCCAAAGCAACCCGGATCTTATTTTTTTAGCTGATGCTCAATATGGTGAGAGTTCAAAGACATTTGGAACAAGAGCCGGTTTTTCTACTCTTACAGCCGTTCAGGCTAGCCATGTTGTGGAACTTCCAGCTGACATTCCATCTCGTTGGGGTCCTCGAATCGTCGACTTCTACCAACTAGTTGCTGATGCAATGAAAAAAGTTGCTTAAATAATGACTCTTATTTTGGTGGGTGGGGGCGCTAGGAGTGGCAAAAGTAATTATGCCATTTCTCATGCGCAATCACTCGCCAAAATTTCAGCTAAGAAGCTTCTTTTTATTGCCACTGCAGAGCGAAGTGATGATGAGATGTCAGTGCGCATCGACCGCCACATTGCTGATCGCCCCAAGTCATTTGTAACGATAGAGGAACCAACCAATATAGCTGCTGCAATTTCTGCGCAAGATTCGGCAGTCATCGTCGTTGATTGCCTCACTCTTTGGATTTCAAACCTCATGGGTAAAGAAGTTGACGCAGACTTCAATGCAGTGATCAATTCCATCAGGTCATCGAGTAACGATGTCATTCTCATTACCAACGAGGTTGGTGAAGGAATTGTTCCTATGCATCCAGTTTCAAGGGCCTTTAGAGATCTTTCTGGGCAGATGAATCAAGCCTTTGGAAAAGCAGCTGATGAAGTTTATTTTCTACGTTTTGGAATCGCGCAGAAAATTAAATGATTACAGATATTCTTGTGGCATTCGCCTTCCTTACCCGTATACCCATTACACACAAAGATGATGTCCACCTGCACCGATCAGCACGATGGTTCCCTCTTGTAGGCCTGGTTGTTGGGTTATTAGTTGGTGGTAGCTACTACGGTTTTTCTCACCTGCTTCCTGCGCTGCCCAGTGCAACACTTGCGATTTTGATCGGCGTGCTCATCTGTGGAGGCTTCCACCAAGATGGTTTAGCTGATGTCGCAG
>CAIUAO010000026.1 GCA_903897155.1 uncultured Actinomycetes bacterium
GTTGCAGCTAGACAGTGGCGCGATGAATTATTACGCCGAACAACTCTTCACGAAGATGAAATTGGTGAATACTCTGGCGCTAAGAAAGAGATTCGCCCAGTAACTATTGCAACATACCAAGTAATGACTATGCGCCGAGGCGGGGTTTATGCCCACCTTGATTTGTTTGATGCAATCGACTGGGGCCTAATTATTTATGATGAAGTACATCTATTACCTGCACCTATTTTTAGATTTACTGCTGACATCCAATCACGTCGTCGTCTTGGGTTAACTGCAACTCTTGTCCGAGAAGATGGCATGGAAGGCGAAGTTTTCTCCCTTATTGGCCCAAAACGTTTTGATGTTCCATGGAAAGAAATCGAGTCACAAGGCTATATTGCTCCTGCAGACTGTGTTGAAGTGCGCGTAACACTGACTGACGAAGAGCGCTTGAACTATGCAACCGCTGAACAAGAAGACCGATATCGTTTTTGCTCGACCACCCTTACAAAGAGCAAGGTTGCTGTTGCACTCGCAAGACAGCATTCTGAGGATCAAGTGCTTGTCATCGGACAATATATTGATCAACTTGACGCCCTAGGTGAAGAATTGGGTGTTCCAGTAATTAAGGGTGATACTCCAGTTAAAGAGAGAGAACGTTTATTTAACCTCTACCGAGCGGGAGAGATTAAATGCTTAGTTGTTTCTAAAGTTGCAAATTTTTCAATTGATTTACCCGATGCAACAATCGCTATTCAAGTGTCAGGAACATTTGGTTCACGGCAAGAAGAGGCGCAGCGCTTAGGGCGTATTTTAAGACCGAAACCTGATGGGCGTGGGGCTCGTTTTTATTCCCTTGTCGCAAGAGACACGGTTGATCAAGACTTTGCACAAAATAGACAACGATTCTTAGCTGAACAGGGATATGCCTATCGCATCATTGATGCTGATGAAGTGCTTTCTAAAGAGTAGTAAATACTTTTCTAAATCTTTCTGGATCTACTTTGAAAAAATCGTGTGGTATTCCATTGATTAAAATAACCGGAACTTGTTCACCATATTTACCTTCAAGTTCCTGATTTGCATCTATAAATATTTCATCAATCACAAAAACAAGTTCTTCTTGGAGTACTTCTAAAGTTCTGATGGCAGCTTCACATAAGTGGCACCCATGTCTTGAATAGACCTGAACAGTGACCATATGCACCCTCCATCAACTATTTATCTATGTATTTGCTGTGAAATTAGAGTACAAGCATTTACCGCCCCATTTGCCCACTAAGATTTTTCACTATGCGGGCAAGGAAGATCAGTACATCACTCCTGGTCTCAGCGACTCTCATTATTGGCCTGGCTCTACCTGTTTCATCAGCTACAGCCACCTCGGTTAAAGAAGTTCCAGCTGGGTGGGTACATACATATGCAGCCACAGGGATTGCCGACAAAACTAGATTAATTCCGGCCCCAAGCTCTAATGCTGCTCATTTAAATACCGCCAGCACAATTAACGTTAGTTTTCAAAACATATCTCCGCAAGAACAAATTCCAATTCAAGCAGCAGTAAATATTTGGTCGGATAATTGGAGTTCATCGGTTCCAGTAAATGTCACGGCATCTTCACAAGTTGAAACTTCGGCTGGGGTTTTAGCTTCTGCCAGCGCTGTTAATTATTTCAATAATTTTCCTGGTGCTCCTGACCAAACAGTTTGGTATTCATCTGCAATGGCAAACGCGTTGTCTGGGAAAGATTTAGATCCAACAAATCCTGAAATTCGAATCAATATCAATGCTGCGATGCAGAACCTTTTCTATCTTGGCACCGATGGCAACTGTCCGCCTAATCAGTACGACCTTGAGTCAATAATTCTTCACGAATTTGCACATGGCTTGGGTTTTATCTCAAACGATGTTTACTACCCAGCCACTGGAGTTGGACAACTTAATCGTCCAACACCATTTGATGCATTTGCGGTAACTCCTGATGGAAGTCGTTTAATGGACTTACCTTCACCATCAGCGCAACTAGGACAAGCATTTCAAAATACTTTAGTGTGGAATGGCCCAATTGGTATTGCAGCTAACAACGGCATTAAGCCCGTTCTATTTACTCCAAATCCATATCAACCTGGTTCATCAGTAAGTCACTTAGACCAAGTTACTTTTCAAAACTTTGGTCCGAATGCTCTGATGACACCTAGCTGGCCACCAGGAGCAGTTTTCAGAAGCCCAGGACCTCTTGTACTTGGAATGCTTCAAGATATGAGAACAAAACCACCCGGAGGAAAACCCGCAGGGCTTCCTGACGCTCCACGTAATATTCGCGCGATCGTTGGCGACAAATATGCAATTGTAAATTTTGACGAACCTGATAATGCACGCACTTCACCCATTGATTCATACACTGTAAAAGTTGATGGCACTTCTAATATATTTACAGGTACTAGTAGCCCAATAAAAATTACTGGTCTTAAAGATGGGGTTTCATACACATTTACTGTGACTGCAACAAACCCAGTTGGCACATCACCTGGAGCAAAAAGTAATTCAATAACCCCACAAATGGGATGGATTGCTACAGTCATAGATCCTGCGGCTGATGCCAAATATCTGGCAACAACTACATTCCAAGGAAAGCCTGCAGTAATTTACAGTAATTCGAAAGCAAGTAATTTGACTCTAGCTACATGGAGCGCCGGTAAATGGAGTAAACAGATAATTGACGGCAATTCAGATTCAGGTGGCAGAACCACCGATAACGTATCTGGGTATATCTCCGTTTGCACTTCTGCACCAGGTAAGAACCAACGCTTAGATATCTTCTACGGTGATATAACGAAGAAATGGCTTCGTTATGCCGGATATAACGGAAAAACCTGGAAATACAGCATCGTTGATGGCAATGGACCAATTATCAATGACTATAAAGACATCAATCGTGTCCGCACGGCAAGTGATGTGAGCGGAGCAAGCGCATGCGTTGATACACCTGATGGCTTGCAAGTTTTTTATCGTGACCAAAGTCAGGGCATTATTTTGGGAGCTGTTCAATCCTCTGGTGGATGGCAATATGAATTAATTGATGGTGACCGTGTTACTAGTGGCCGCACAACAGGTGATGTCGGATTTCATATTCGTGCACTCAATATCGATTCAGATGTCTACTTAATTTATGACTCAGTCTTACAAATTAATCAACAAAAGCAACCAGTCCAAGAAGCAGTTCGCTTAGCGACTCGTGGAAGTGCTTTACCTGAAGATTGGAATTACTCCACACTGGATTCATATGGCGGAGATGTGGTGATTGCTGGATATGACGTCGGACTTGTTAATCTTGCTGGGCATATCAAAGCAAGTTGGATGGCATCAACTGGTCTATCACTTCCAGATGCCGACAGTATCCGCTACGCAGACGTATCTAGCCCTACCAAAATTGGACAAGTAAGTTCTGGAATGTTTGGAACACCTGCAGCGCCTATGCAAACAGACGGGAAATATATTCTTTTTAATTGTCAGGCAAGGCTTTGTAGTCTAAATACTACAAGCAGAATAATTTCACTTGTAACAACTTCAGATGTTGCCAGCTCAGGCAAAGTTGAATGGATTAACCTGGGAACTTCTAAATATGCGCTTGCTGGAATTAATGGGAAGTTAATTGCTTACAAACTAAAGTAGTTTATTTTGTCTTAAGTAAAAGTAAGTTATATGTTCCCTGATCACTATTTGCCAAGACTAAGCCAAATCCTGGTTGATATTTGAGTGAGACCAATGTTCCGCTAAATGTGTAAAGTTCAGCAATTCCACCCTTTAGTGAACTTTTAATAAGAACAGAAGTTAAGCCTTTGGGTTTGAATCCTGAAATTCCTGGAATCGCTTTTGAAGTTGCGAAACTTTGCCAACTATAAAGAGAGCTCTTGAGCAGAGTGACAGCTTTACTTGGCACAGTTTTCTGTTTTATGAGCTTTATTGGCGATAACCCAGTTGGGGTTATAGTTGACTCAAAAGTATTTGCATTTGAACTATTGCTAACACCCGTGATCGTAATTTTTTTTAGTTTCAAAGTAATTGCGCTTGGAATAAGAACATCTGTTGAATCGGCTGTGTATGTATTGAGGAGTGAACCAGTTGGGCTTATCTCCCATACAACCAGGCGTTTGAGACCGCTAGTTGGTGGTGCAACTGGCTGCAGTTGGATTTGGGAAGGATTGAGTGTATTTGGCGCCAAAGGTGTTGGTGTTACTTGTGGAGCGGGTATCGCAGTTGCTCCTGCTACCCAAATGTTGCCAAGTGAATCGATATAGCCAGTTGTAGCGACATCATCTAAGGGCGTACCAAGACGCAAATTCCACAACTGCTGACCCGTATAACTACTAGCCGATATAAATCCATCACTTGACCCGCCCAGTGCTGGGCTAGTTACAAGTGTTGAAGTAGATGTTTCAATCGTCCCAATAACAAAACTACCTGAAGCATTAGTTAGAACGTCTGATAATTGATCTCCACCGGACAATGGGGTTGTAAAAGAAATTGACAAAGGAGTAACTGTGATGGGTTTCGTTACTGCGCTAGATGTATTTATAGAAATTAATAATAAGAAAGCTAGCGCCGTAATAAAGTTCTTTTTCACGCCAGTTCGCGCGAACGATCTGCAGCGGCTTGCATAGCACGGGCAACTAAGTCTTGTAACTTTCCTTCATTAAATACTGCTAGTGCCTCAGCAGTCATTCCTTTAGGGCTTGTTACATTCTCACGTAATGTTGATGCACTTTTGCCAGATTCAGCTAACATTTTTGCCGCGCCGACAATAGTTTGAGTAACCAACTCTGTTGCAACTTTCTCACTAAGCCCCATCTTTATAGCGCCACTTACCATTGCCTCAACAAATGCAAAGAAATAAGCTGGGCCAGAACCACTCGTGGCTGCTGCTGCATTCTGCAAATCTTCGCTCACTTCAATCACCTTTCCACATGCTAGTAAGACTCTTCGTAAATACTCTAAATCACTTTCTTGAACATTTTTACCTGATGAAATAATTGACATTCCTTCACCGAACATCATCGGTGTATTTGGCATTACTCGAATAACTGATTGTTTAGGGTTTAGAGCATCTTCTAGAAGAGCAGTCTTCTTGCCTGCCAAAAAGGATACAACTACGGCATTTGGATTTACCGCAGAAGCAATCTCTGCAAGCAACTCATCAAGCCCTTGTGGTTTCACGGCTAGGAGCAAAATATCTGACTCTTTAGCTAGGGCAATATTTGAAGCAGCCTTAACCTGATACTTCTTTTCAACCTCAGTTTTGCGCTCTGGGCTACGGACTGAAAAAGAAATTAACTCGTGAGATACGCCAGCCCTGATCAATCCAGCAAGAATCGCTTCACCCATGTTGCCAACCCCGATGATGCCAACTCGTGAAGATTGGATTTCTAGGTTCGCCACATACAGAGCCTACCCAATAGACTCTCGCACTATGCCTGAGGTAAAAGATGGTTTCGCTCGTGACTTTGTTGAATTCGCTGATCCTGCAAAACCAGAGGACATCTTCCGCTGTGACCTTACCTGGCTAACCTCATATTGGACATGTATTTATGGCGCTGGATGCTGTGGGATTGACGCAGATAAGCCAGATGCGGGTTGTTGTTCTGATGGTGCATATTACTCAGATGCAGAAGACGAAGCACGAACCCAAAAAGTTGCTGAACGCCTCACACCAGAAATGTGGCAGTTCTATAACGAGGCACAACCAAAGAAAAAAGGTGGCAAACTTAAGATTTCAGAAGTTGGGTTAGATAGCGATCGCAAGACTCGTAAAGTAAATAACTCCTGTATTTTCTTAAATCGCATGGATTACTCAGCACCAGGATTTACAGGTTCATTTGGATGCGTACTGCACCACCTTGCAGAAAAAGAAGGTGTGCACTTTGTAGAAACAAAGCCCGATGTTTGTTGGCAGCTACCAATCCGCAGAAGTTTTGAGACAAGAGAATTTGGCGATCAAGAAATCTCCGTAACAGTTATTGGCGAGTACGAGCGACTTGCATGGGGGGATGGTGGTAAAGACTTCGCCTGGTATTGCACAGCAAATACCGAAGCTCATGTTGGCCGTGAACCGGTATATAAATCTAATAACAATGAACTTATCGCACTCATGGGCCCAGAAGCTTACGCAGAATTAGTAAAGCATTGCGACGCTCGAGTTGAAGCAATCGCGGCAACTGCAAAGAAACAACGTAAGCGTGAACTTCCTCTATTCCAAATTCATCCAGCGACGGTTGCAGCTCGTGGCCAAGGCTCCCGCTAAAGATCCATTCCGCTGCGCTGAGTGCGGGTGGACATCTACAAAATGGGTTGGCAGATGTGGTGAATGCCAAGCCTGGGGAAGTGTTGAGGAAATTGCAGCGCCTAAAAAACTTTCTCTGGTTCCTGGGTCAGTTTCCCAAAATGCAACACCAATCGGTGAAGTTAATTTAGAGAGCGCTAAAGCGCGCTCTAGCGGCGTAAGTGAATTAGATCGAGTACTTGGTGGCGGTTTAGTCCCAGGAGCAGCAATTCTGCTCGCGGGTGAGCCTGGCGTAGGTAAATCAACACTTCTGCTCTCTGTTGCTGCCCAGTCTGCAAGAGAGAAGATGACTGCCCTTTATATAAGTGGTGAGGAATCTGCTTCACAAGTTCGTTTGCGAGCTGAACGTTTAAATGCAATTGACCCAAATTTGTGGTTAGCGGCAGAAAATGAATTAGGTTCTGTCATCGCCCATATTGATGCTGTTAAGCCAGAGTTACTTATCATTGACTCCATTCAAACAATTTCAAGTAGCGCAGTTGACGGTGCCCCTGGTGGCGTAACGCAAGTACGAGAGATTGCTGCCGCACTTATTAGAATTGCTAAGGACCGAAATATCACTTTAGTGCTTGTTGGACATGTAACTAAGGATGGATCGATTGCTGGCCCTAGGCTGCTTGAGCATCTAGTAGATGTCGTTTTAAATTTTGAAGGTGAGCGCCACTCTCGTTTACGCCTTATTCGTGCGATGAAGAACCGCTTTGGAGCATCTGATGAAGTTGGATGCTTTGATATGAGTGAGTCAGGAATAACAAGCTTGACTGATCCCACTGGGTTATTTACAACTCGCCATAGTGAGCCGGTCCCAGGTACTTGCGTGACTGTGGCACTAGAAGGACGCAGACCTTTACTCGCAGAGATACAAGCACTCGTTGGAACACCAGTTGCCGAGGGTCGTGATTTTGGAAACTCTCGCAGGGTCACATCTGGCTTAGATACTCCTCGCACAGCGATGACACTTGCCGTACTCGAGCTACGCGCAAACATCAGGCTTTCTGGACGAGATGTATATGTCGCAACAGTGGGTGGAATGAAAATGAATGAGCCTTCTGCAGATCTTGCAGTAGCACTTGCTGTCGCATCTGCTGCAAAAGGATTAGCACTTCCTGCAGATCTTGTTGCGATTGGTGAAGTCGGACTTGCAGGTGAGATTCGTAAAGTAACTGGAGCGCAACAACGAATTGCTGAAGCCGCTCGTCTTGGATTTAAACGTGCAATTGTTCCTGCAGGTTCTGATCTGAAAATCAGCGGAATTGAAATCATGGAAGTTGCTCGTCTTGAACAAGCGATTGCTAAAGTAAAAATCAACTAAAGATATCCCCGTGAAACAAGCTCCGGTACTTCGTTGGTTTGATGAAAACAAGCGTGACTTACCTTGGCGGAATACAAGCCCCTGGGGCGTTATGGTGAGTGAATACATGCTTCAACAGACACCTGTAAACCGCGTATTGCCAATCTGGAATGAGTGGCTCAGACGTTGGCCCACTCCTCAAGATTTGGCAGCAGCTAAGAAAAGCGATGTCATCAAAGCATGGGGCCGTTTAGGCTACCCGCGCAGGGCTCTACGATTACATGAAGCAGCAGGGGTAATAAGTAAGAAATTTAATAACCAAGTACCTAGGGCAATAGAAGATCTTCAATCACTTCCTGGGGTGGGAGATTACACAGCAGCCGCAATTGCAGCTTTTGCATATAACGAATCTTCACTTGTTTTAGATGTAAATATCCGCAGACTTTTTGCACGCGCCATTGATGGCGATCAATTTGCAACATCAGCGCCAAGTAAGGTTGAACGTAAACTTCGTTATGAATTAATACCAGCCGATGGTGCAAAATGGGCAGCTGCAACTATGGAATTAGGCGCCCTCATCTGTACTGCGCGCAATCCCATCTGCGAGAAGTGTCCACTCAAGAAGGAATGCTTATGGCGTGAAAGGGGCTATCCGCAATCTGAAGTGAAAAAGAAATCTCAAGGTTGGGTAGGAACTGACCGTCAATGTCGTGGGGTGATTGTGCAAGCACTCAGAGAAAATCAAAAGCAATCAAAAATTGCACTTAAAAAACTCTGGCACGATGACGATCAAGTGGAATTAGCCCTAAAAACACTACTTGCCGATGGCCTCGTTGAGGCAACCGGCAAGAGTTATCAATTACCTAATTAGTTAGAAGTTGGTGCGCTTTCTAGGTCGCCAGGAGTATCTGGCATCGCAGACTTAACAACACCTTTGAAGGTAAAGATTTCCTTTTCGCCTTCAACGGCAACGTCAACAAGTGTAATTTCACCTGGCTTTACATCACCAAACAAAATCTTCTCAGAAAGCACATCTTCTATCTCACGTTGAATTGTTCGGCGAAGTGGACGTGCTCCAAGAAGTGGGTCATATCCACGTTTTGCAAGCAGCAGCTTTGCTGCTGATGTGAGCTCAATGCCCATATCTTTCGCACGTAAACGCTCATCCAAGTTGGCAATCATGAGATCAACAATTTGAATAATTTCATCCTCAGATAGTTGATGGAACACAACAACTTCATCAATACGGTTAAGGAATTCAGGGCGGAAATGATTCTTGAGCTCATCTCCAACCTTTGCCTTCATACGCTCATAGTTTCCAAGTGCATCATCTGCGTTATGGAATCCAAGGCCTAGGCTCTTTGAAATATCGCGAGTTCCAAGATTTGTGGTCATGATGATCACGGTGTTCTTGAAATCAACTACACGTCCTTGAGCATCGGTTAAACGCCCATCTTCAAGTACTTGAAGAAGTGAGTTAAAGATATCTGGGTGTGCCTTTTCAATTTCATCAAAAAGAACAACAGAGAATGGCTTACGACGAACCTTCTCGGTTAGTTGTCCACCTTCATCATATCCAACGTATCCAGGAGGGGCACCAAACAAACGTGACGCTGTGTGCTTCTCTGAGTATTCAGACATATCAAGCTGGATAAGTGCATCTTGATCACCAAATAAGAATGCTGCAAGTGTGCGAGAAAGTTCAGTCTTTCCAACACCAGAAGGGCCAGCGAAGATAA
>CAIUAO010000027.1 GCA_903897155.1 uncultured Actinomycetes bacterium
CGATACAGCATCACTAAATATAGGTGTAATTCTTGGACCCGTATTTGCGACAACTCTTTCCCTATCTAGTCATCCATCTTCAGCGCTTATTGCAACTTCTTTTTTCTGTTTATCAGGAGTGATCTCACTCTCACTCTTGGAGTTCACCAAGCAGTGGAAACCAGATAAAAAAGAAGAGGGCTCACCTAGTATTTTCCGCTCCCCTGGAATGCAATTACTTATTGCCGAAGCGGTTCTTATTGGATTTGGAACCGGTACAAACCAAATTGGCATTCCTGCGATTTCTTCCCTTCATAATATGCCTCGCTTTGCAGGGCTGGCATTTGGAATTGGTGCAACACTTTCCATTCTTGGAAGTTTGATGGCAGGGGTATTTGGGAAGCACGTACTTCCTGTCAAAGGCTTTAGAGTCATCTATCTTTTCTGGTTCTTAACAACCATTCCATTTATATTTTCTAACCCTGGCTGGTCGCTTTTATTGGCCTCTTCATTATTTGGATTTATTAGCGGAGCAGAACAAGTCTTTTATCTTGAAATGCTCGAATTCATTAGACCTCCAGGAAGCGCTGTAACCGCCTTAGGTTGGATATGGACTATTGAGGGGAGCTTTACTGCGATTGGACAATCTTTCGGCGGCTATGTTTCAGAGCGACAATCACCACATACAGCTTTTTTTATTACAACCGTAATGTTTGGGTTAGGGCTTGCTGTGATTCATCTAGGTCGTAGCCGACTAAAGCCAGGGCATTCCTCAGTGAGCAGCTAAATCCCAACTCTCGCCAACACCAACATTGACTGCTAGTGGAAGTGAGAGTTCAACGGCGTCTTCCATCCGTTTGCACACTAAAGTTTCTAGTTGTTTTTCTTCCCCTGGATAAATTTCAAAAATTAACTCATCGTGAACTTGTAGAAGTAATCGCGACTTAAGACCATCTGACTTTATGCCTTGCGCTACTTTAAGCATCGCTACTTTAATAATGTCAGCAGCAGAACCTTGGATAGGTGCATTAAGAGCCATGCGTTCAGCAACTTCACATCGTTGCCTATTATCGCTATTTAAATCTGGAAGGTACCTGCGTCTTCCAAGAATGGTCTCGGTATAGCCCTTTTCTCTTGCTTCAATGACGACACTCTTTAAATAATCTTGGATACCACCAAAACGTTCAAAGTATTGATACATCAGCGCTTGTGCTTCACCAGGAGAAAGATTGAGTTGCTGCGCGAGTCCATATGCAGAAAGTCCGTATGCAAGGCCATATGACATGGCTTTGATTTGCCTGCGCATCTCTGGGTCAACTTTGCTTGCATCCACACCAAATACTTGCGCGGCAACAGTACTGTGAAGATCTTCCCCGCTTTTAAATGCGTCCGTAAGACCTACATCTTTTGAAAGATGGGCCATAATGCGCATTTCAATTTGACTGTAATCGGCAGTTAGCAATTGCTTATAAGGATCTTGGGCAACAAAACAATCTCGAATTCTGCGCCCTTCTTCTGTACGAACTGGAATATTTTGAAGATTAGGATCAGTAGATGAAAGCCTGCCAGTGGCTGTGATTGTCTGTTGAAATGTCGTGTGAATACGCCCATCTGAACCGACCGCGGAGAGAAGTCCTTCTACTGTTGTCAGTAACTTACTTGTCTCCCGTATGCGAAGTAAGTTATTCAAAAGAGGATGTCCCGTTTTTTCGAAAAGTGCCTGCAGGCTCTCAGCATCCGTAGTAAAACCTGTTTTAATTTTCTTAGTTTTTGGCAAATTCATTTCATCAAAAAGAACCACTTGTAGTTGTTTTGGTGATGCAACATTAAATTCATGTCCAGCCGCCTTGTGAGCTTCCTTTGTCTCTCTTCCTACTTCCTTCTGGAAGTGCGATTTGAGGGACTCAAGTTTCTTGAGGTCAACGGCAATCCCCACTTTTTCCAGCTCCGCCAATTCAAGCATGGTGGGCATTTCTAACTCATCAAGTAGTTTTCCTAATTCCCGTTCTTCAATTTCCTCTTTAAGGATAGGCACAAGCTTCATGATTACCCCTGAAAGTGAAGCATTAAAACTTGAAAACAGATCATCACTTTCAACATTCACTGAAACTCTTAAAAAACGTTCAGAAAGATCACTTAGCTCCAAGTTTCGCCCACCTGGATTTATCAAATAGGCAGCAAGCTCGGTATCAAATGTAATTGCGTTTATATTATTTCCCCAAAGCAATTCTTTCGCCCCGTGTACCCATTTTGGGATAGCAGACTCAAGCAACCATTTATCAGCAGGTTCGTTAGATAAGTAGACCTCATCTGGAGTTAATGCAATCGACCATTCGTTACTTCCAAAACCACTCTCGGTATATAGAGCTATGGGATCAGTACGCTTTTCTAATTTCTTTTTTAGCTCAGTACTGCTGATGGTCGCAACTGCAATTCGTACTTGGGCAGCAGCTTCATTTATCGATGTAGTTTCATCGCCAGCCAGTGCACGTATCTTGTTCTTTAGTGCTTTGATCTCAAGCTCTTCAAGGAGTAAATCAACCGCTTTCATATCCGGACCAGCCCATGAGAGATCTTGAATTGAGGTTTCTAAGGCAACATCGTGTTTAAGTTGCGTGAGTTCACGGTTGAGAATGATCGCGTCAACATGTGATCTTAAGGACTCCCCCACTTTGCCTGGAATTTGTCCTGCACCTTCAATAAGTTTTTGCAAGGAACCAAAATCTTGAATCCACTTTGTTGCCGTCTTTTCTCCAACACCAGGAACCGAAGGAAGATTATCGCTGGGATCTCCGCGAAGCGCGGCAAAATCAGGATATTGCGTAGGAGTAAGCCCATACTTTTCCTTAACTGCTGCGGGTGTCATTCTGTTCATCTCTGTCACACCTTTTTTAGGATAAAGAACTGTGATGTTCTTTGTAACAAGCTGAAATGAATCACGGTCACCACTACATATGAGAACTTCAAAGCCCTCTTTTTCTGCCTCTGTAGAAAGTGTTGCCAGAATGTCATCTGCTTCAAATCCTTCGATCGCAAAATGCTCAATTCCCATCGCTGTCACGAGTTCATAGAGATAACTCATCTGTGAGCGAAATTCGTCGGGAGTTGCAGACCTTGTTGCTTTGTAGTCAGGAAAAAGTTCTTTTCTAAATGTTTTGCGGGAAACATCAAATGCAACAGCAATATGTGTAGGTGATTCTGAGGCAATTAAATTAACGATCATGGAGGCAAAACCGTAAATAGCATTGGTCGGTTGTCCTTTGCTGCTTTGAAAATTCTCAACGGGCAGCGCGTGAAACGCCCGATATGCCATCGAGTGGCCATCGATAAGCAGCAAGCGTTTCATCGAGGTGATTCTATGGTGAGAGGTGCCTTCCAAGGTTAAGATCTGGGTATGACTGATTACATGAAATTACTCCAAGAGCGTGGTTTAGGTGCCTTAGATAAAAAGATGGGCATCGAGATACTCGAGGCTACGCCGCAGCGAATTGTCGGCACAATGCCAGTCGAAGGTAACACTCAAGCATTTGGAAGACTCCACGGCGGAGCCAACTGCGTACTAGCTGAATTACTTGGATCCATCGGAGCTTGGCTGCACGCAGGCCCAGGAAGACTCACAGTCGGCGTTGACATTAATGTGACCCATCACAAAGCAGCAATCAGCGGAAAGATCACAGGAGTTGCAACACCAGTCTCATTAGGCCGAACACTTGCAACCTATGACATCGTAATAACAAATGAAAAAGGCCAGCGCTCGTGCAGTGCACGAATCACCAGCCTGATTCTTGAAGATAAGTAACTTAGTGGGCGTCAGCGCCTGTCCCAAGATATGCAGCTCGGACAGCAGGGTCATTTAGTAGTTCACTGGCCTTTGCTTCTTTGACAACCTTGCCAGTCTCTAGAACATAAGCACGGCTAGCACGCTGTAGCGCTTGCTGAGCATTTTGTTCTACAAGAAGAATTGTGGTTCCAAGGTCTTTATTAATTGCGGTAATAATATTGAAAATATTTTGAATCATCATCGGCGCAAGACCCATGGATGGTTCATCTAATAAAAGTACTTGCGGACGAGCCATGAGTGCACGACCAATTGCTAGCATCTGCTGCTCTCCGCCAGAAAGAGTTCCCCCGGCTTGAGAGGCACGCTCTTTTAGGCGAGGGAAAAGTCCATAAACCTTTTCAAGGTCTTCATCCATTTCGGCTTTACGATTTTTGCGAAAATATTTACCAATTTCTAAATTCTCAAGAACAGTCATTCCTGGAAAAATTCCACGGCCCTCAGGCGCCTGTGAAATTCCGATTTCAACTCTTTCATGAGCTGACATGTTTGAGATATCTCTGCCATCAAAAATAATTTGCCCTGATGACACCGGACGTAGACCTGAAATCGTCTTAAGAGTTGTTGTCTTCCCAGCTCCATTGGCGCCAATAAGTGTGACAATTTCACCTTGGTTAACAATGACGCTAATACCCTTGATGGCTTCAATCTTTCCGTAGAAAACGTGGAGATCCTTAATTTCAAGACGCATCTGTCGGCACTCCTAAATAGGCCTCAATGACCTTTGGATCGTTTTGCACCTTTGCAGGCAGATCATCTGCAATCTTCTTGCCGAAGTCCAACACGACTACGCGGTCAGAGATTCCCATAATCAACGACATGTCATGTTCGATCAGAAGGACTGTGTATCCAGCATCACGAATTCGCTTTATGTCATTTGCAAGGGCAACTTTTTCTGCTGGGTTAAAGCCAGCTGCGGGTTCATCTAAAAGCAATAATTGCGGGTTAGTGCCAAGTGCTCTAGCAATCTCAAGACGTCGCTGATCACCATAAGGAAGATTCTTTCCAAGCTGGTCGGACCTATGGTCAATGCCGAGGAACTTGAGAAGTTCATGCGCTTTTTCAGCGCTCTCTTTCTCTTCTCTACGAGAGCGTGGAGTGCCAAATAATGAGCCAACAAGACCTGTCTTTTTATGCACATCTGTTGCGGTAATGACATTTTCAAGTGCGGTCATATCTCCAAAGAGGCGAACATTCTGAAAAGTTCGAGCGATACCTAGTTGGGTTATCTTGTTACGCTTTTTCCCAGCAAGGTTTGCACCATTAAAACGAATCTCCCCCGATGACAATGCATAAACACCCGTGATTACATTGAAGACTGTGGTCTTCCCAGCACCATTTGGGCCAATGAGAGCAAGTATCTCTCCTTTATTGACTGAAAAATTAACTGTGTCCAATGCTCGAACGCCACCGAATTGCATCAGGGCATTATCGAGCTCAAGTATTTTCTCAGACATTGTGAGCTGCCTTCTTGGCTTTTAGCTTCTCTCGCTTTTTACGAGGAAGGAGCCCATCTGGTCTGATATTCATGATAGCTACCAAAGTAATACCAAAGACTAATTGGCGTGCATTTGTGATAAAGCGAATGCGCTCAGGAAGGTAGGCAAGAATGATTCCACCGAATACGACTCCCCACATATTTCCCATACCTCCGAAAACAATACAAGAAAGAATGAGAACAGATACGTTGAATGTAAACATCTGGGGAGCAATCACCAGGACCTTGGCTGCATAAATAACTCCTGCTGCACCGCCGACCGCTGCTCCAATACTAAATGACCAAATCTTGTATCGGAGTGTTGGAATACCCATAAGCATTGCGACATCTTCATCTTGACGAATTGCTTCCCATGCGCGACCTGGACGCCTTACTGAGAGGCGGCGAATCATCCAAATAACAAGAAGAATCATTGCGAAGACAAGCCAGAAGTAATTAACGGGGTGCATGATGTCGAACTTGAGACCAGCAATTGCCGGAGGACTAGGAATTCGTGCAATCCCGTTTGTACCACCGGTAATTGAAATGTTTAAAGTTACGATACGTACAATTTCACCAAAACCAAGTGTGACGATTGCAAGATAGTCACCTCGTAGGCGAAGCGTTGGCAAACCAAGCAACACTCCGGAGAGCATTGCAAGACCCATCCCGATTGGGAGTATCTCCCATGCATTTAGATGTGTGCGAGTACCTAGAATTGCTTGTGTGTATGCACCAATTGCAAAGAAAGCCACATAACCAAGATCGAGCAAACCACTCTTGCCGACAACAATATTTAAACCAAGGCCCATGAGCACAAACATGCCGATTGGATAAACAAGAACGTCCTGATACGAAGCGATGGGTGTATCTAGGATGCTGGTAAAAGAAAAGTTACCCAAAAATGGCATAAACATTACAAATCCAATGAGTGCTAACACAAATACTGTGCGCTTTGGGCGGTTCCAGCCCTCCCAGAGCTCTGCACCTTTATCTCTTAAATTAATCACTAGACCCTCGTTTGTTGAATCGCTTCGCCAAAAATTCCATTTGGGCGAACTAGTAGGACCAAAACAAGCACGACGAAGACAGTTACTGATTTCCATTGACTTCCAAGAACCGCCGCAGACATAGTTTCCAGTAGCCCAAGTGCGATTCCGCCGAAGAAGGCGCCTCTTAGATTTCCAATACCTCCGAGAACTGCGGCGGTAAAGGCGGCAAGTCCAAGGCTAAATCCCACGTTAAATTTTGTAGTTTCATAAACTGTCATAAAGAAGAATGATGCGGCGCCTGTCATCAACCCTCCAATGAGGAAAGTTATTGAGATAACGCGATTGAGGTTAATACCCATGAGCTTTGAATTTTCTTCAGACATTGATACCGCTCGAATTGCTTTACCTAGACGGCTCTTATTCACGAAGCGATCAAGTATGAAGAACATAACAAGTGCAGAAATAATTACAAGTACTGTATCGATTCTAAAGTTAGCTCCAGCAACTTCTCCAAAAGACGTCTTTTCAAGCAATCGTGGACTTGCCTGAGGGCGCGAATGACTCAAAATACGTGCACTCTCACTCAGCACAATGGACATGCCAATGGCAGAAATTAAACTTGCCAAACGGTTTGTTCCGCGCGCACGCAACCTACGATAAGCCAAAAACTCCACTGCTACCGCAGTAATCCCAGATGCGACCATAGCTATAACAAGAGCAAGACCTAGTGTCCAAATTAGCTGAAATCCATGAAGGGGTTGGGAGTCGTTCGTGTGGCCAGTAAGTCCAGTTTCAACCCAAACCGTGGCAAATGTTCCCACCATGAAAATTTCAGAGTTTGCAAAATTGATTAGACGCAATACGCCATAAACCATTGTGTATCCAAGAGAAATCAAAACATAGATTAATCCCAATGAAAGGCCAGAGAGGCAGAGTGACCAAAATTGGCTGCTTAATACTGAAAAGTTCATATTCTCCTATATTCACAAAAACAAAATTCAAGAGGTCAAGGGTGAAAAATAGCCTATAAGTCTCGTTAGAGAAAGAGCAAACCGACGCGACTTCGAACAAATATTATGAAATAGCGAGGTGCCTGGGATTTCTCCGCAGGCACCTCGCTCAGTTCAGGATGAGCTATTGCTCGGACTTATGCCTGACCTGTGTAAACGATTGCTCCTGTTGCATCAACTTTGAAGGCACCGATTGGAGCGCCTCCCTTGATATCTCCCCATGATTCAAATGAGAAAGTACCACCTGTGAAGTTAGGGAACTTCTGTGAGTTGATGCATGTGCCGATTGCAGCACGAGTTGTCTTACCAGCCTTAATGCAAGTAAGGAAAGCATTTGTAGCATTGATTGTGTTGGTTACATAACCACCAGCAACCTTTACGCCACTTGCCTTAGTGAATGCTGCCTTTTGAGCTGCAGTCGCAACGTTATCGAAAGGTGTATCACCTTCGGTTAGACGTGCATCCTTTGCAGCAGCAAGACCTGCAGCCTTAGGGAATGAAGCAGTAGCTGATCCATCACCTGATGCGAAAATACCGGTGTAACCACCGTCACGAAGTGACTTCACAAATGCACCAGCATCAATATCGTAACCGCAGTAGATGACTACGTTAGCTCCTGAAGCCTTTACCTTTGCTGTTGTAGCAGACCAGTCAGTTCCTGTTGTAGGAAGGATGTGATCTGTTCCAGCTAGCTTTGCGCCAACTTTAGTTAGGCCAGGCGATGTGTACTGAGCAAGTCCTGCACCATATGGGGATTGGTCATCAACGAGGTAAACATTTGGTGATGTAACACCCTTTGTCGCAAGTCGAGCAAGTGCTGGGCCTTGAACGCTGTCGTTACCAACAACACGGTGGAATACAGGGCCACCAAAATCAGGAGCCTGTGGTGTTGTAAGTGTTACGCGTGAAGCTGAAGGTGAAACCATTGTTAGGCCACCAGCAATGTAAAATGGGAATGAGTTTTGTGATGCACCAGAGTAAGCAGAACCAATAAGACCAACTACAGTCTTATTCTTCGCAACTCCAGGAGCAACTGTTGCAGCTACTGAACCAGAACCTTGGTCGTCAACCTGAATGAGGTTAACTTTTACCTTTGGCATTGAAGCGTTATAAACAGCAAGAGCGTACTTAGCGCCTGCAAGTTCATCTTGTCCTGCTTGTGCTGCATCTCCGGTCAATGGACCTTGGAATGCCAATGTAACTGTTGTTGCGGCTTGTGCTGATGTAGCTGTAAGTGTTCCAACTGCTAGGAACGCTGCAGTTGCAACGCCAAGAACGCGCTTTGAGTTCTTATTCATTTAGACCTTTCCTTTTAACTACCTGTTTTTATCCCGGGACAGGGAGGTGGAAAGGGTAACCGCTCATGGCTACTACAGACAAGCGTAGGGTCGGCAAAATTGAGCGTAGATAAGAAAATAATTATTACGTTTTGATTACGGTCGAGGGTAAATGCGAGCGACTAGCGACTGGGCGTATCGGGTACCGCATCGGGCGATATAACTGCCAAGGCAACATCCTTCATTGACATGCGGCGATCCATTGCAGTTCTTTGGATCCAGCTAAATGCTTCTGGCTCTGAGAGTTTAAGTGTCGCCATAAGAATCCCTTTTGCACGATCAATAACTTTACGCGTTTCAAGTCTTTCGTGTAAATCACCTACTTCTTCTTGCAGTGCAACAAGCTGACGATGACGACTTACCGCAATTTCAATTGCAGGAACCAAATCAGAAATACTAAATGGTTTTACAACATATGCCATTGCACCTGCATCACGTGCGCGCTCAACAAGATCCTTTTGGCTAAATGCTGTAAGCATAAGTACAGGAGCAATTTCAATAATTTTCTCTGCTGCCGATATTCCATCGAGCTCTGGCATCTTCACATCAAGAATTGCAAGATCAGGTTTATGTTCTTGGGCTAGCGCAATTGCTTCAACGCCATTAGTTGCTTGAGCAACCACAACGTAGCCCGCTTCAACAAGCATTTCAACAAGATCAAGGCGGATGATTGCTTCATCTTCTGCAACCAAAATTCTCACAGGTGCAGATGGGGTCACTTGAGCATTTGTCATGTGCCTCGAGTCGGATTTGAACCGACACTGTGCGGATTTTGAGTCCGCCCTCTCTACCGTTGGAGTACCGAGGCTTTCTTTTGATCTAGCCGTACTAGTTTATGAAATTATAACTGCGCGCTTGTATCCAGGGGTAATCGGTGATGTGCGGAGCAAAATTAGCTGCGATAAGCGGGAGCAGCGCCATCAATTGCATCCCCGACTTTATGAACACGGAGAGCATTTGTGGATCCAGGTATTCCAGGAGGGGAACCAGCCACAATCACGACTAGATCACCTTTTGTCACTCTCTTAGAATCGATCAATATTGAATCAACTTGCTTTACCATTTCATCGGTTGCTTTAGCAGTTGGCGCAATTAATGATTCAACACCCCAAGAAAGTGCAAGCTGGTTATAAACTTCAACTTCTGGCGTAAGTGCAATAATTGGAATTGGCGAACGTAGTCTTGACATTCGGCGCGCAGAATCACCGCTTTGAGTGAATGCAACTAAATACTTTGCCCCTACGACCCCTGCCACTTCGGTTGCAGCTTTCGTAATAGCCCCGCCCTTCGTAACCGGAATATGGCGAAGGGGTGGGATTTGATCAAGCATTGCTTCTTCAGTGCGCTCGATGATGCGACCCATCGTAGTTACTGCTTCAATTGCAAACGCACCAACACTTGTCTCACCGGAAAGCATCAGAGCATCCGCACCATCTAAAACAGCATTCGCACAGTCAGTTGCTTCAGCACGTGTGGGTGTTGAATTAGTGATCATTGAATCAAGCATCTGCGTTGCAACAATCACTGGCTTAGCTGCTGCTCTGGCAAGAGTAATGCAGCGCTTTTGAACAATAGGGACTTCCTCAATTGGCATTTCAACACCAAGGTCACCTCGTGCGACCATGATTCCGTCAAATGCATCAACAATCTCTTCAAGATTATCTACTGCTTGAGGCTTTTCGATCTTGGCAATGACTGGGCGCCTAATTCCTTCTTCATCCATAATCTTGTGAACATCTTTGATATCTGCCGCGCTTCGCACAAAAGAAAGCGCAATGAAATCTGCTCCAGCGCGAAGCCCCCAACGTAAATCATCCATATCCTTTTCAGATAAGGCTGGGACTGAAACTGCAACGCCAGGCAAGTTAATTCCTTTGTTATTGCTAACAAAACCAGGTTGGGTCACCTTCGTGATCACGTTATTTCCTTTTACTTCGACAACTTCTATAGAAACTTTTCCATCATCGATCAAGATGCGATCCCCGGGTTTACAGTCCCCTGGCAGACCTTTGTAAGTCGTTCCACAAAGTTCTCTAGTTCCTTCAACTTCATCGGTTGTAATCGTGAAAATATCGCCACGAGCTAATTCATGAGGTCCATTTTTGAAGCGAGCAAGGCGAATCTTAGGACCCTGCAGATCTACCAAGATCGCAACAGGTTTTCCTGCTTTCGCTGCTGCCGCACGCACGCTATCCAGACGACTTTGATGTTCGTCATATCCACCGTGTGAGAGATTAAGTCTGGCCATATTCATACCAGCTTGAATAAGTTCACTGACTTTCTCTGGGGATTCAACGGCAGGGCCCATCGTGCAAACAATTTTCGCTCTACGCATGTGCTAAGTCTATCGGCTAATTAGATGGACTGTTAAACCGTGAGTGAACGTGAGGTAGGTTCAATCGGTGATGGCAACTGTGTCTCCCCTGCCAAGTATTCATCAACCGCTGCTGCTGCGCTTCTACCTTCAGCAATGGCCCATACGATCAATGACTGACCACGTCCGGCATCACCGCAGACATATACACCTTCAACAGAAGTCGCAAATTTTTCATCACGCTTGATATTGCTTCGCTCATCAAGATCAACGTCAAGTTGAGTTATCAATTCATTCTTCTCTGGCCCAAGAAATCCCATAGCAAGAAAGACTAAATCTGCTGGTATCTCCTTCTCGCTGCCCTCAACTTTTTCAAATTTTCCATTAACAAACTCTGTTTCAACAATCTTAATTGCACGCAAGTTTCCATCTTTATCACCCAAGAATTCTTCTGTAGAAAGTGCGTAGAGGCGCT
Source organism: uncultured Actinomycetes bacterium (assembly GCA_903897155.1). Taxonomy (GTDB): domain Bacteria; phylum Actinomycetota; class Actinomycetes; order Nanopelagicales; family Nanopelagicaceae; genus PALSA-747. The sequence continues at coordinate 11,423 of CAIUAO010000027.1, forward strand.
CCCCAGCTTCTTCATGCGCGCTGCTCACCCGATAGATCATCGGGTATGTTGGCCAAGGCTGATTAGATGGACGTTCCTCTGTTGGTCTAGGCATAATTTCAAGCTGTGTAATACTCGCAGCTCCCTGACGAATTGAAGTTCCCAAGCAATCAGCACCGGTATCTCCACCGCCCAGAATAATGACATGTTTGCCCGCTGCATTAATTGGAGGCTCACCGGAAAGTTCACCAAGCCCTTGCTTATTGCCCCATGGTAAATATTCCATTGCTTGATAAATTCCTTTGAACTCACGGCCTGGGACGTTAATATCACGCCAGTTTGTAGCGCCTACGGCAAGAACAACGGCGTCATACTTAGAACGCAATTCATCACCTGTTATATCAACACCAACATTTACCCCTGCACGGAAGCGAGTTCCTTCTGCTTCCATTTGAGCGATGCGGCGATCGACGATTGCCTTCTCCATTTTAAATTCTGGAATTCCATAACGTAGCAATCCACCAATGCGTGGTGCACGCTCATAGACTGCAACAGTGTGTCCCGCGCGAGTAAGTTGTTGAGCAGCAGCAAGGCCTGCAGGTCCAGAACCAATAACAGCAACAGTTTTGCCAGTAAGGCGATCCGGTGGAAGCGGCTTTACTAAACCATTACCAAAAGCCTCTTCAATGGTCCTTAGTTCTACTTGCTTAATGGTGACTGCCTCGGCGTTAATAGCAACAACACATGCTGTTTCACAAGGCGCAGGACATAAACGCCCGGTGAACTCTGGAAAGTTATTTGTTGCATGCAGGCGATCAATCGCTTCTGCACGCTCTCCGCGCCAAATTAAGTCATTCCATTCCGGAATGAGATTTCCTAGTGGGCAACCTTGATGACAGAAAGGGATTCCACAATCCATGCAGCGACCAGCTTGCTTTTGTAGCGCACCAAAATCTTGCTCTTCATAAACTTCTTTCCAGTCTTTAATTCGAACGTCAACTGGACGACGAGTCGGGGTTTGACGCTCTGTGGTGAGAAAACCTCTTGGATCAGCCACGTGTTGCCTCCATTACTGCCTCATCGACATTTGCGCCTTCTCGCTCTGCTCTCTCCATTGCTGCAAGAACCTTCGCATAATCTCTAGGCATCACCATTGAAATTCGCTTACTCTGGTTCTTCCAATCAGAAATTAATTCATGGGCAATAACAGATCCAGTCTCTGCATGGAATTTAGAAATAATCTCATTGACTTGCTTTGATCTGGCTTCCGTCATCTCTAATACATCAACCATCTCAGGGTTAACGAGTCTTGGATCTAAATCAAGAACAAACCCAACTCCACCGGACATTCCTGCACCAAAGTTACGTCCTGTTGCTCCAAGAATAATCGCGATACCACCAGTCATATATTCACAACCATGGTCACCTACTCCTTCAACAACAGCGATGGCACCAGAGTTTCGAACACAGAATCGTTCTCCAACAACACCACGAATGAATATCTCACCACTCGTTGAGCCATAACCGATGACGTTTCCAGCAATGACATTCTTATGTGACTCAAATGTTGCTTTTTCATCTGGGCGAACGATTACCCGTCCACCAGATAATCCCTTGCCAACATAGTCATTAGTGTCGCCATAAAGGCGCAGCGTTAAGCCTTTAGGAATAAAAGCGCCAAGGGACTGACCAGCAGAACCATGGAATGAGATATCAATCGTGTCCTCGGGCAATCCTGCGCCTCCATACTTACGCGTGATCTCGGCTCCAAGCATTGTTCCTACAGTGCGATTGACGTTACGTACAGGAATCTCAAGGCGAACAGGCTCGCCCTTCTCTAGAGCGGCAGATGAAAGCTTGATTAACTTATTATCAAGAGCAGCATCAAGACCATGATTTTGAACGTCAGTGTTCTTTCGATCTCCGGCAAATAAAGGCGCCTTAAGAAGCGGGGCAAGGTCTAAGCCACTTGCCTTCCAATGCTCAACAGCATCTTTTGTCTCAAGCATTTCTACTTGACCCACTGCTTCTTCGATAGTTCTATAGCCAAGCTTCGCAAGCCACTCACGAACTTCTTCTGCAATATATTCAAAGAAGGTCTCAACAAACTCTGGTTTTCCAGAAAAACGCTTACGTAATTCTGGGTTCTGTGTAGCAACGCCAACTGGGCATGTATCTAAATGGCATACGCGCATCATTACGCACCCTGAAACAACAAGTGGGGCAGTTGCAAATCCAAATTCTTCTGCTCCGAGTAGCGCTGCAATAACAACATCCCGCCCAGTCTTCATCTGACCATCAACTTGAACAACAATGCGATCGCGAAGCCCGTTGAGCATAAGTGTCTGCTGTGTTTCAGCAAGACCAAGCTCCCATGGCGCACCTGCATGCTTAAGTGATGTAAGCGGTGAAGCACCGGTACCGCCATCATGGCCAGAAATTAAAACAACATCAGCGTGCGCCTTTGAAACGCCTGCAGCAACTGTTCCAACACCGACTTCTGCAACAAGCTTGACGTGAACGCGTGCATTTTTGTTAGCATTCTTTAAATCATGGATGAGCTGCGCCAAATCTTCAATAGAGTAAATATCGTGATGAGGTGGAGGCGAGATCAGCCCAACTCCAGGTGTTGAATAACGAACTTGGGCAATCCATGGATAAACCTTGTTACCAG
>CAIUAO010000028.1 GCA_903897155.1 uncultured Actinomycetes bacterium
ACTCACACAGAAGCTCGCTGAGGAACTTTCACACCGAGAACATTTGATCTTTGCATGCGGACGATATGAAGGAATTGATGATCGTGTTAGGCAGTATTATCAAAGGCAGCCCAATATTCGTGTGCGTGAACTTTCTATTGGCGACTATGTATTAGGTGGCGGGGAAGTAGCCACCCTTGTAACAATGGAAGCTGTTATTCGATTAATTCCTGGAGTACTTGGGAACCCTGATTCATTAGTAGAAGAATCACACTCTTTGCCAGATGAAATGGTCGAATATCCCAATTACACCAAGCCTGTTACATGGCGGGGGATAGAAGTCCCAGAGGTCTTGCTTTCTGGCAACCATGGCCTCATTAAGCGCTGGCGCTCAGAGCACGCCGCACAAAGAACCAAAGACATCCAAGAAGCGACTGGCGAGTAACCACTAGGTAGGCAGTACCTTTCTCACATGAGCGAAATCGATCCACAGATTCAGACGCGGTTAATCCGCGATCTTGAACCTGTTGTCGCTGTTGAACTAGAACGACATATTTCAACAACAAGAGATTGGTATCCCCACGAGTATGTCCCGTGGTCTGAAGGTCGCACATTTGCTGGGCCTTTAAATGGTGATGCATGGGAAGCGAAAGATTCAAAACTCACTCCTATTGCTCAAGATTCACTTATTCTTAATCTTTTAACTGAAGACAACTTGCCTTCGTATCACACAGAGATTGCCTTCTCTATGGGTAGAGATGGCGCATGGAATTCTTGGCTCAATAGATGGACCGCTGAAGAAGCACGCCATGGAATTGTGCTTCGTGATTATTTGATGGCAACACGTGGTGTTGACCCTAATGAACTTGAAGATCTTCGTATGGCACATATGCAAGTTGGCTATGAAACTCCATATCCAAACGACATGCTCCATACCGTTGCCTATGTGACATTCCAAGAGCTAGCTACACGTATCTCCCATAGAAACACTGGACGTATCTCTAACGACGCGATTTGTGAGGGAATGCTTGCTCGTGTTGCACTTGATGAAAATCTACACATGTTGTTCTATCGCAATCTCCTTGGCGCAGCTCTCAAACTTGAACCAAATGCAACAATGCGCGCAATTACAGATGTTGTGACAAATTTTCAGATGCCAGGAGCAGGAATGCCAGGCTGGGGACGTAAATCTGTGCAGATTGCACTTGCTGGTATTTATGATTTGCAGCTTCACTTAAATGATGTTGTTATGCCTGTGCTTCGTGCATGGGGAGTATTTGAGATGGATACATTGACTGGCGATGGAGCAGCAGCGCGCGATGAGCTCTCTGCATATCTGAAGGGCGCGTCAGAAGATGTTGCAAAGTTTGTCGATAAGCGTGAAGTTCACTTTGAAAAACTCATTGCTAGAGGCCAGGAGCCTTTGCGCTTGATTTAATCCCTCTGCTGTGTAGATACTGGGAATATTTTAGACACGCCGAGTGTTCATTAGGTAGAACGAGGGCACATAGGACACTATCCGCCACGTGGGGCAAATTCGCTCCGACTCTATGAACGTGAAGGAGGTGCACCATGGCTACCGATTACGACACACCCAGAAAAACTGATGAAGAACTTCATGAGGAATCACTTGAAGAACTTAAGGCGCGTCGAGCAGATGCTCAATCAGGACAAGTTGATATCGATGAAGAAGAAGCTGCGGAGAACCTCGAACTTCCTGGAGCAGATTTATCTGGCGAAGAACTAACAGTTCGCGTTGTTCCAAAGCAGACCGATGAATTTACTTGTTCTAAATGTTTCCTTGTTCACCACTCATCACAGCTAGCACGTGGTGAAGGAGCTAAGGCAGTATGCACGGATTGCAATTAATTTAAAATTATTTGTTGAGCGCACCGGCAAGCTGGTGCGCTTTTTTACTGCTCACAAGCCAGTAGGGCGTTGGATCTTGGGGATCGCTGATAGTGATCTTCACCCCTGTTGAAATCCAGAATCTAATCTGCATATAGGCAGCGGTATTAATCTTTGGCCCTCGCAATATGCGCATCTCTTCACTTGTTAGTGAAGTAACCCCTGATATGTATTTTCTTTCGATGCGAGCCGGTCCTACCCGCAGTAAATCTGCCGTAACTTCTATCTCAAGTGGCGTGCTTTGCGAGAGAAATAATAAGCCAACTAATTGCGTGAGCATAGAAACTTCTGCCCATGTATTTCCAAGGGCCGCCCAGATCGCAATGCTCAGAGATCCGCTTAAGAAGAGCAAGAATGCCCAGAGCCAGATAGGCCAACTGGCCCGTTCTTTGAAAACCACAGGGCTGTTGTGGGCAGAGGTGCTCATGGGTGAACGCTACCGTTAGGCTAAGCCCATGAGTTTGCACAACCACGTAGAAGTTCTGGTTCAGCGTTTATCTGATGATGTTCCACTTCCAAAATATGGCAAACCAGGCGATGCCGGCGCTGACATCACCACTCGCGTAGATGTCACGTTAGAGCCAGGTGAGCGCGCGCTTGTTCCAACCGGCTTATCCATTGCCCTTCCTTTTGGTTATGCCGCATTTGTTCATCCGCGTTCTGGTTTAGCAATAAAGCATGGAGTCTCACTGGTTAATACCCCAGGAACAATTGATGCTGGTTACCGTGGTGAGATACAAGTCATCATGATTAACCATGATCCTAAAGAGGCAATCTCATTTAAAAAAGGTGACCGCATAGCCCAGTTAGTTATTCAAAAAGTTGAAGCAGCCGAATTTGTTGAAGTAGAGCACCTTCCTGGCAGCGATAGGGGCGAAGGTGGTTTTGGTTCCACAGGTGTTAAAGGGTGAATTACGAAGGACATAGTGAAGATAAAGCAAAGATAATTTCATCTCTCGGCGGTGCCCGAGGAATGATTGATTCAGGCGTTCCCTCCATCGCCTTTCTTATTTATTACGACATCACAAAACTTGTGACCCAAGCCGCGTTTGTCGCTATCGCTCTCTCCCTTGTCTTGACTGTTATTCGCCTTATTCGCAGGGAAACTCTTCAGCACGCACTCTCCGGAGTCTTTATTGTTCTTGTCTGTGCCTTTATCTCTCACCGTACAGGCAAAGCTAAAGATTTCTATCTTCCAGGGCTGATTATTAACACTGCTTATGCATGTGCATATGCGATCACAAATATTGCTGGCTGGCCAATTTTGGGAGTATTACTAGGCCCGATTCTTGGAGAGAACTTGGCATGGCGCAAAGTGCCTGCCCGCAAAGCTGCTTATATAAGAGCGGGTTGGCTCTGGGTAGGTTTATTTATCTCGCGTTTAGTTATTCAATATCCGCTTTACCGAGCAAATCAACTCAATCTTCTTGGCACAGCGCTGGTCGTAATGGGATACCCACTTTTCTTCCTTACGGCGTGGGGGACATGGCGAATATTGGCAAAAGTCCCATCAGTAAAACTAGATGAGACAGAGATAGATGAGATCGAGAAAGATTAGGTATTAATTACCTAGAAGAACGCTTTTAAGTTTCTCTTCTGCTGCGCTTGTCGCAACAAAAAGTAATTCATCTCCGCCCATAAGTGATTCTTGAGGGTTAGGTGAAATTACGTGGCCATCACGCACGATTGATGCAAAAGAAGTATCTTCGGGGAAAGTAAGCTCACTCACTGTTTTGCCACATGCAAGCGCATTTTCTGGCAAAGTAATTTCAATGAGGTTAGCTCCGCCGCGCTTAAGCGAGAAGAGGCGAACGACATCACCCACTGTCACTGCTTCTTCAACGAGTGCTGAGATGATACGAGGGGTTGATACAGCAACATCAACGCCCCATGAAGAG
>CAIUAO010000029.1 GCA_903897155.1 uncultured Actinomycetes bacterium
ACATCTGCTGCCTGTCCAAAATTTGTAGAGTTTGTTGAACGCGGTGAGACTTCAGGAGCTGCAATCACCTCACTTGCCCGTGAATATTTAAAGCCGTTGCAAGATGCAGGTGTTGATACCTTGGTTCTGGGATGCACGCATTACCCACTACTGACAGGAGTTATCTCTTATGTCATGGGAGATGGCGTGACATTGGTTTCTAGCGCTGAAGAAACTGCTAAAGATCTTTATAGGGCGTTAGTCGAAAATGACATGCTCAATACCAGTGGAAAGCCGACGCATAAGTTTGTTGCTACCGGAGACACTGCAAGTTTTAGCAAATTAGCATCAAGATTTCTTGGTCCAGAAGTCAGCAACGTTTCATCTTCAATATAAATCACTGAGGGAGAGTCAATGAGTTCACGTGTAGATGGTCGTAAAGCAGATCAGCTTCGCCCGATTACTTTTACCCGCAATTGGCTCAAGAATGCCGAAGGCTCTGTCTTGGTTGAGTTTGGTAATACCAAAGTTTTATGTGTGGCATCTTTCACTCCAGGTGTTCCAAGGTGGCTCGTTGGAAAAGGTGAAGGTTGGGTAACAAGTGAATATGCAATGTTGCCTCGTTCAACTCATACTCGTAGCGACAGAGAGAGTGTCAAAGGAAAACTTGGTGGGCGTACTCAAGAAATCTCGCGGCTTATCGGCCGTTCACTTAGGGCAATTGTAGATACCAAAGCACTTGGTGAAAACACGATTGTTCTTGACTGCGATGTACTTCAAGCAGATGGCGGAACACGTACTGCTGCGATTACTGGTGCTTATGTTGCACTTACTGATGCAATCAATTGGGCAAAGGGTGAAGGTCATATATTAAAAGATAGACAGCCTCTGCGTGATTCAGTCTCTGCAGTAAGTGTGGGAATTATTAAAGGCGTTCCCATGCTTGATCTTGCATATGTTGAAGATGTCGATGCAGATACAGATATGAACATTGTTTGCACCGGTAATGGAAGCTTTGTTGAAGTTCAAGGAACTGCAGAGGGCGTGCCTTTTGATCGCGCGCTACTCAATCAATTACTTGACCTTGGAGTTGCAGGTTGTGCCGAGCTTTCTGCCTTGCAAAAAGCAGCACTAGCAAAATAAGTATGAAGAAAGTTGTTCTCGCTACCCGCAATTTGGGAAAAGTAGAAGAACTAGAGCGCATGCTCAATGCTGCGCATATCGATGTGCAGGTACTTGGACTTGCAGAGTTTCCAGATATGCCCGATGTGGAAGAGACTGGGAGTACTTTTGCTGAGAATGCTTTGCTCAAAGCACGAGCAGTGAGTACATTTACAAAACTTCCTGCTTTGGCAGATGACAGCGGATTATGCGTTGATGCTCTCGATGGAAAGCCAGGAATTTACTCTGCAAGATGGGCAGGAGTACATGGTGATGACAAAGCAAATCTTGAAAAAGTTTTAAAAGATCTAGAAACAAAGGGCGGTTCAGATAGAAGAGGCAGATTCGTATGTGTTGTCGCTTTAGTCTTTCCAGAAGGGCATAAAAATTTTGGTCATGAAGTTACGCGCGAAGGTGAAATAGCGGGTGAGATCATGGCGGCGCCACGGGGGACACATGGTTTTGGCTATGATCCAATTTTTCAACCACTTGGAGAGTCGCGTACAACAGCGCAGATGCCAGCGCATGAAAAAGATGAAATCAGCCACCGAGGTAAGGCTCTGCGCGCGATTACGCCAGATTTGCTTGCGCTGCTTTAGTCATTTTGGCCGAGCCCCTCTTTACCCACCCATCATCTGGGGTACTATTTATTCAGTAGTTTGCGTCTAAGCATTAACTGATTTTCAATAATCAATTCACCAAGGGGAGATAAAGTGGCAGTAAAGAAAACCGCTAAAAAAACCGCAAAGAAGTCAGCAGCTAAGAAGACTTCTGCAAAGCGCGCCGTCAAAAAGACCGCAAAAAAGGCTGCAGTCAAGAAGACCGCTAAGCGTGCAGTGAAGAAGACCGC
>CAIUAO010000030.1 GCA_903897155.1 uncultured Actinomycetes bacterium
CTAGGACTTCTCCTGATTTAAGAGCAGCTTTCTTGGCATCTGTTTCACTTCCAACCACCTGTGATGAAAATGCGACTGGAGTTCCAAGGAGATCACCAAGTCGGTGAGCAACTGGAGCAAGAGAAAACTCTGGTGCCGGGCCATTTTTGGGACGGCCAAGGTGGGCCATGATCACGACTGAAGCACCGTTTTCGATTAAATACTTAATCGTTGGAAGTGAAGCTTTAATACGTCCGTCATCACCTATTACGCCATCTTTAATGGGTACATTGAGATCACAGCGCAACAACACTCTCTTGCCAGAAACTTTAAGATCGCTAAGGACCGTAAAACTCATTAGAGAGATTTACCAACAAATCCAACGAGGTCAACTAAACGATTTGAATAACCCCATTCATTGTCATACCAACCGAGCACCTTAACTGTTGATCCCATTGCCTTTGTTAAACCTGCATCGAAAATACAGGAGCTTGGATCAGTCACGATATCTGCAGAAACAATTGGATCTTCCGTGTAAGTGAGATAGCCCTTGAGCGGACCGTTAGCAGCCTTCTTCATTGCTGCGTTAATTTCTTCAGCAGTAACCTCACGGGCTAACTCAACAGAAAGATCTGTTGCTGAACCAGTTGGGACTGGAACGCGAAGAGCGTAGCCATCAAGCTTGCCTTTAAGATTTGGAAGGACAAGGCTAATTGCCTTAGCTGCTCCAGTAGAAGTAGGAATAATGGAGATAGCAGCTGCGCGGGCGCGGCGTAGATCCTTATGTGGTTGATCTTGAAGTGCTTGATCATTTGTATAAGCGTGAACTGTGGTCATGAGACCACGGAGAATTCCAAACTCTTCATCCAGGACCTTTGCCATTGGAGCAAGACAGTTTGTTGTGCAAGAAGCATTTGAAATGACGTGATGCTTACTTGCCTCATATTTATCGTGGTTAACGCCCATAACTATGGTGATATCTTCATCGGTTGCTGGAGCAGAAATAATGACCTTCTTAGCTCCTGCTGTGATGTGCTTCTTGGCATCTGCTGCCTTTGTGAAGAAGCCTGTCGATTCAATTACGATGTCCGCTTTTAGATCGCCCCAAGGCAAGTTTGCAGGATCACGCTCTTCAAATACTTTAATGGTCTTTCCACCAACTGTGATGGAATCTGATGTGTATGTAACTGGAAGATCTAGGCGGCCAAGTATGGAGTCATACTTTAAAAGGTGTGCCAAGGTTGCATTGTCTGTGAGGTCGTTGATTCCAACTATTTCAAAATCTGCACCAGAAGCTAAAGAAGCTCTGAAGAAGTTACGTCCAATACGACCAAAACCATTAATTCCAACACGGATCACGATATTCCTACCTTCTAGTTATGCCTGCATTATTGCCAGATCAATTTATGCTCAATATCAAATATCGCTATTTGAGAGCCCACAACGCTGTGATGCCACAACCCTATCAGGCTAGTTATTCAGCCAATAAATCTGGGCTCAGCCCTGCTTCGGTATCGGGTATTCCAAGGTCATGGGCGCGCTTATCGGCCATCGCAAGAAGTCTTCTGATCCGGCCTGCGATCGCATCTTTGGTCATTGGAGGGCTCGCAAGAGAACCTAACTCTTCAAGACTTGCTTGCCCATGTTTAATACGTAGCTCCCCTGCCTCTTTTAGATGATCGGGGATTTCAGGTCCAAGAATTTCTAGCGCACGTGAGACTCTGGCAGAAGCTGCAACTGCAGCTCTAGCTGATCCGCGTAAATTTGCATCATCAAAGTTTGCTAAACGATTTGCAG
>CAIUAO010000031.1 GCA_903897155.1 uncultured Actinomycetes bacterium
CGATCTTTCCTATACCGGTACCAAATTTTGCATTCTTAATATCTGCTAATGAGGCAAGTTGATCAGCATTCTCCTGCCCGTTGATGAGGGCTTCCACTCGAGCTCGCTCTTCTTTAGTCAGTTTTGCCAAAATAGCTTCAGCCTTAGCAAGTTGATCCTGGGCTGCCTTTTGCTTAGCAACATAACGGGCTTGGGCAGCTTTAGCTAAAGTTATTTGGTCGCCCACTGTAAAAGTGGTTGCTGTGAGTGATTGCTTCGCAGCTGAATACTTACGCAACGCAATTGCCTTACCTTTACTTAAAGAATCAAGAGAACCAGCTGCTGCAAGAAAAAGTGTTGGGTTAGATGAGAAGAGCAACTGCATGCTCTGACTAAATCCACCTTGTTTATAAAGATCAGCGGCGATCGCGCCAATAGATCCTTGAAGTGTATTGACCGCGCTCTGTTGGTTTGCAGCCTGAGCCTGAACCGAAGCTAGTTTGCGCGAGAGTTGTTGAAATTGGACTTGAGCTGACTGTGCTTGCTCCCCAGCACTTGCCGCAACTTGTTGGAGGTATTGCACTTTAGCTTTAATCGATGCCAAGTCTTCAGCATGTGATGCTGGGGCTTGTATTCCTACCAACAAACTTGCCAGAAGGGCTATTGATAGAGAGGTGGCGCCGATGCCACCAATACGAATGCGCTTCACAGGTGAAGGATAATCAATATCGGCCATGAAATCTAAGTCAGATACGCTATCTACGTGAATTCACGCGTGTTGGCTAACTTAATTATTGGTTTAGATGGCTCCACAACACTCAATCATCGCTCTGCTGGCCTGAGCTTTCCAGAAGATCGTTTACGTTTCCACAATCTACGCAGCCAATCAGATGTGATTGTTATCGGTGGAAATAGTGCGCGCAATGAACCCTATGCAACAACACCCATTCCCCTTATTGTCTTATCTCACGCTGATCAAATACCCAAAGAAATAATCGCAAATACTCAGGTGAGTCTCTGGAATAAAAATATTACGGATGCACTCAGTGATGTTAAAAAAATCTATTCACATATTTTGATTGAAGCAGGGCCATCATTACTTGGCCCTGCACTAAAAGCAGGGCTCATCGATGAATTACATATTTGTATTTCCAATATATCTGGAGGAGAGAGCCAGATCTCATTGGAGGAATTCACCATCGGCTATACCCAAATCAAGCGTGAAGAGGTCGAAGGCGGGGTATTTATTACCTACATACCCGCGCCTACGGAGTAATACACAGTTCTCTATTTACACTTAGACAATGAGCAAAGAGATCACATTCGATGAGATTGTTGCGCAAATTCGCACCATCATCCCTCGCTCAGAAATTTTATTAGAAGAAGTCCCTGCGCCATTAAAACTTGCTCCCCACGCTTTTGCTCTCACCGCTGATGTATTAGAAGATGCGGCAACCGCGCGTTTTGTTCTTCTCCATGATCCTGCAGGACAAGAAGGTTGGCTCGGCAAGTTTCGCTGTGTCACTTTTGTTAGAGCAGCAGTTGATGAAGAGATGGCAACTGACCCTATGGTTTCCAATATCGGCTGGACCTGGCTCATTGAAGCTCTTGCAAAGTATGACTGCGCATATATAGAGCCAAGTGGAACTGTTACACGGGTGTCTAGTACCTCCTTTGGATCACTCGATGAAAGAGAAGATGATTCTGAATTAGAAGTACGAGCATCATGGACTCCGGTGGATGGAAATAATATTCCAAACCACATCCGTGCATGGCTAGATCTACTTGCACATACTGCAGGTCTTGAGCCAGTTGCTGAAGGAATTGCGCAACTACCTAGATCAACGTCTTCAGCGAAGTAGTAATTTCTTATGGCAGAACCACTTCTTCACCCTCGTGCTGGGCTTCCAGAATTAATCATTGACCGCGAAGGCTTTCTTTCCTGTTTAAAAGAACTTGCGGCAGGTAACGGGCCGATTGCTATTGATGCTGAGCGTGCATCTGGTTACCGCTATAGCCAAAGAGCCTATTTAATTCAGATTTTCCGCAGAAATGGCGGCCTGCATCTGATCGATCCCATCGCTGTAAACGATGAGAGCCTCTGGAAGCAGATGAATGAAACGTTTATCGATTGCGAGTGGATCATTCATGCAAGTACTCAAGATCTGCCTTGTCTGCGTGAGCTCGGGCTTACTCCTCAATATCTTTTCGACACTGAACTCGGTGGGCGCATCGCAGGATGTGAACGAGTAGGACTTGGGCCGCTCTGTGAGAGTCTTCTAGATCTTGCACTTGCAAAAGAACATAGCGCTGTTGACTGGTCTATCCGTCCACTGAAACAAGAGTGGCTGAATTATGCAGCACTTGATGTTGATGTCCTTGTTGACCTTCGCGATGAAGTAGAGAAATTGCTTATTGAAAAAGGAAAGCTTGCATGGGCCCAAGAAGACTTCGCTCAAATCCTGAAGAACACTCCCCCCGCTGCCCGCAAAGATCCATGGCGGCGCACATCAGGAATGCATAAGATCAAAGACAGAATGACCCTTGCCATCATTCGCGCTCTCTGGCATGCCCGGGATGAATTCGCCCGCAGTATCGATATCTCTGCCGGCAGAGTTTTCAATGATGAGGTCCTTGTTGATATTGCCACAAAGAGACCTGCAGCAATCGATGAGTTCAACAAGGTAGTAAAACGCAGAACCCGCGTAGAAAACCTTCCCACCACAGAGTGGTTCTCCTTGATGCATCAGACGCTCACACTCGCGCCTCAAGATCTTCCAGAGCTTCGTCTTCCTTCAAGTGGTCTGCCTGTTGTGAAGTTATGGAAAGAGCGAAACCCGTTGGGATATGCCCGTCTTTCCCATGCACGCGCCGCTGTTATCGCCAAAGCTGCAGAACTTGAAATGCCTGTTGAAAATTTGATCTCACCTGATGCGATTCGCCAACTGACGTGGCAGACGCCTCCGGAAAATGATGTGGATTCTTTTATTGCATCCACTCTTGCTGCTGCCGGTGCGCGTGCGTGGCAGATCACAGCAATACAAGAAATATTGATTACGCCTTTGGCGCAGACTGAACCATTACCTCCGCCGCCGACGCCTGAACCCGAAAGTGATTCTGAGGCCCCGCCTGAGGAATAGGTATGTGTTGAATTACGCAACATTCAAGTTGCGTAATTCATAGAAGGAGTCTTAGGCTTGCGGGATGCTCAGCACATTCCTCATTGCCATCCGAGAGGGCCTAGAAGCCTCTCTGATCATAGGAATCTTGATTGCCTACCTAGTCCGTTCAGGACGACGTTCTACTCTGCCATTTGTATGGCTAGGGGTGGGCATAGCTGTTCTTTTAGCACTTGGGTTCGGAGCAATCCTCACATTTACCTCCACCCATCTTTCTCTAGCCGGCGAGCAACTCTTTGCGGGAGTCACATCTCTATCTGCTGTCGCATTAGTGACGTGGATGGTCTTTTGGATGAGAAGCAATGCACGATCGATTGCAAAAGAGATTCACGGAAAAGTAGATACCGCACTTGCTATGGGAAAGGTTGCGCTCACTTTCACAGCACTTTTAACTGTTGCCCGCGAAGGACTTGAAACATCCCTCTTTCTTTACGCAAACTTCAAAACAGTTCGCCATGATACCGCCCCGCTTGCTGGACTTATCCTAGGAATCTTTGCTGCGGTAGTACTTGGGGTTCTCCTTTATAAGCGAAGCATTAATATCAATTTAAGTAAGTTCTTCCGCGTGACAGGTGTTGCGCTCATTGTTGTTGCAGGCGGCGTGCTTATTCACGGGATCAATGAATTCCAATTGAGGGGAAATCTTCCTGGAGTTCACTCGTATGCATGGAACTTTGGCGGAAGTAATTCAATTTTTATCACACTACTTGATGGATCAATCGGTATTGCAAATAGCATGACCTGGCTTCAACTCGCTATTTATCTTCTCTACCTTGCAATTACTCTTGGTGCGTTTTTGAAGCCTCTTCGCGCGCTGAATCTAACTCACCCATCTGATCCTTCAAAGAAAGTGACCACGTCACCAACGAACGCGTAATTGTCTGCACAGTAATCCCAAGGTCATTTAATATCTCATCACGCTTTGAGTGCTCAATAAACTCCAGCGGCACACCAATTGAATGAATAGGCGTTGAAAGTCCTGCCTCACGGAAGAGATCTGAAATAGAGCTAGCAATTCCTCCATGCCTAATTCCATCTTCAATCACAACAACACTCTTATAACGCTGAGCCATAGTGACAAGAGCTTGAGTCAATGGCTTGACCCAACGAAGATCAATAACAGTGACCCCTACCCCCTCACGGTAAGCCTGAGATGCGGCGTCAACGGCAACTTGAGCAAGTGCTCCAACGCTGACAAGGAGAATATCTGCGCTCTCACCTCGATATAAAACATCGATGCCATCACGGCGTTCAAACGCAGGAATATCTGCAGGTACTGCTCCTTTAGGAAAACGAATCAGGGTTGGCTTGTCATTGATCGCCATTGCTTCATGAAGTTCTTCTTTCAGCCGCGCGCCATCACGAGGAGCAGCAACGTGAAGATGGGGAACAATTCCAGTCAGTGCTAAATCCCAAATGCCATTATGGGATGGGCCATCATCACCGGTAATTCCAGAGCGATCTAAAACAAATGTCACCCCTGCATCATGCAAAGCAACATCAAGTAGCAACTGATCAAAAGCGCGGTTAAGAAATGTTGAGTAGATCGCAACAACGGGGTGAAGACCTGCATAAGCCATTCCAGCAGCAGATGTTGCTGCATGCTGTTCTGCGATTCCCACATCAAATGTGCGCTCTGGGTATGCCTTCTGGAATTGATCTAAGCCAGTAGGCCCAAGCATCGCAGCGGTAATAGCGACAAGGTCTTTGCGCTCTTTACCAATCTCAACGAGTTCTTTTGAAAAAACAGATGTCCACGTAGCTGAAGACTTCTTTACTGGTTCACCTGTCTCTGGTGAAACGATTCCCACAGCATGGAACTTCTCTGCCTGATCATTGACGGCAGGTGCATGGCCTCTACCCTTTTCGGTGATGACATGAACTAGAACAGGTGAGCCATAATTTTTTGCATGCACAAGAGCGTTCTCAACAGCTTCAATGTTATGACCATCAACTGGACCAAAGTATTTCAAGCCAAGATCTTCAAACATGCCACGAGGCACAACGATGTCCCTGATCCCTCTTTTTACGCCGTGCAAGGTCTCATAGATGGGCTGACCGACAACAGGGGTCCGCTCTAAAATTCCTTTGCCCCACTCTAAAAACTTTTCATATCCTCGTGTTGTGCGCAAAGTAGAAAGATACGTTGCAAGACCGCCGATAGTTGGTGAATAAGAACGCTCGTTATCATTAACAATAATGACAAGTGGAAGGTCATCACTTGCCGCAATGTTATTGAGCGCTTCCCATGACATTCCTCCTGTGAGGGCGCCATCTCCAACCACAGCAACGACCATACGGTCTTTAACGCCTTGCACTTTAAAACCACGGGCAATTCCATCGGCCCATGAGAGCGCACTAGATGCGTGTGAGTTTTCAATAACATCGTGTTCTGATTCTGAGCGATTGGGATACCCAGAAATTCCTCCGCGTTGGCGAAGCTGATCAAATCCTTCGACGCGACCAGTCAAAATCTTGTGAACATATGATTGATGACCAGTATCAAAGAGCAGAATATCTTTTGGTGAATCAAAGACTCGGTGCATGGCAAGAGTCAGTTCAACGACACCAAGGTTTGGACCAAGATGGCCACCAGTCTTGGAAACTTTCTCAATAAGGAATGTGCGAATCTCTTGCGCTAGCTCAGTGAGCTGCTCGTGTGTAAGCCCCTTTAAATCTTCTGGGCCCGTGAGAGATTCAAGCATGCGATAAGTCTAGAGCGAGCCGATACTTCCAGCCACACTAGAAGAGCGCGTAAAAGCTCTGAATTTAAGAATCGAGCAGGCTGCGAAGCACGTATTGCATGATGCCGCCATGGCGGTAGTAGTCAGCCTCACCTGGCGTATCAATTCGCAGCTTCGCTTCAAAGCTTATGTTCCCGGCCTTTACCTTCAAAGTCTTTGGAGTTTGGCCATTATTAAGTTCTGTAATTCCGCTGATCTCAAATGTTTCACTTCCAGTAAGACCCAGTGACTTCGCATTTTGCCCATCTAAGAATTGGAGTGGAAGCACTCCCATGCCAATCAGATTTGAGCGGTGGATACGTTCGAAGGATTCTGCGATGACAGCGCGCACTCCAAGAAGGGCAGTTCCCTTAGCAGCCCAGTCACGTGATGACCCTGAGCCATATTCTTTGCCAGCCAATATAACGAGTGGAACTCCTGCTGCTTGGTACTCAGCTGATGCTTCATAAATCGTTGCCTGCGCGCCATCTTTAAGGAAGTTGCGGGTGAAGCCGCCTTCAACACCATCTAGAAGAAGATTCTTTAAGCGAATGTTGGCAAATGTTCCACGGATCATTACTTCATGGTTGCCGCGGCGAGAGCCATATGAGTTGAAGTCAGTGCGCTCAATTCCGTGTTCTGCCAAATACTTTCCAGCTGGTGAATCAGCTTTGATATTTCCAGCAGGTGAAATGTGATCTGTTGTTACTGAATCGCCAAGGATTGCAAGAACTCTTGCACCAGCAATATTTGTTACAGCTTTTGGCTCACGTGGCATGCCATCAAAATAAGGCGGCTTGCGCACATAAGTTGAATCAGCTTCCCACTCAAAGGTCTTACCTGTTGGAGTATCCAACGACTTCCAGCGGTGATCTCCTTCAAAGACAGTTGCATAATCTTTTTTAAACATATCTGATGAAATACATGAGGCGATGACTGCGTCAATCTCTTGGGCACTTGGCCAGATATCCTTCAAATAGACGGGATTGCCTTGCTGGTCATTGCCAATTGCATCACTTTCAAAGTCATGATTCATTGTTCCGGCAAGGGCATAAGCAACTACCAGCGGCGGTGAAGCCAAGTAGTTCATCTTCACATCAGGGCTTATGCGACCTTCAAAGTTACGGTTTCCAGATAAAACAGCTGTTACCGCTAGGTCGTGCTCATTAATTGCCTTGCTGATCTCTATTGGCAATGGTCCAGAGTTACCAATGCAGGTCACACATCCATAGCCAACAAGGTTAAAGCCCAGTTCTTCCATAAATGGAGTCAGCCCTGCCTTGTCGTAATAATCTGTTACAACCTTTGAGCCCGGAGCCAAAGTTGTCTTCACCCATGGCTTACTGCGTAAACCTTTTTCAACAGCCTTTTTTGCAAGAAGTGCTGCGCCAATCATCACTGATGGATTTGAAGTATTTGTGCACGATGTAATGGAAGCAATCGCTACTGCGCCGTTTGAAATTGATGTTGCTTTTCCATTTACTGAAACATTAATTGCCTTGGAGCTACTCTTATCGCTCAGGTATGTAGGAATTATCTCGTTATAGGCGCTCTTGGAGTGATCAAGTGAAATTCGATCCTGCGGGCGCTTTGGTCCTGCAATAGAAGGAACAACCTCGGCCAAATTGAGTTCAATGTATTCAGAGAATCGTGGCTCAATGGATGGGTCATGCCACAAGCCATTTTTCTTGGAATACTTTTCTACTAACTCAATCTGCTCTGTGCTACGTCCTGTCAATGTGAGGTAACGCAAGGTCTCGTCATCGATCGGGAAAATTGCGCATGTTGAACCATATTCAGGAGACATATTTCCTATCGCAGTTCTATTTGCCATAGGTAATGCAGCAACTCCTGGTCCGTAGAACTCAACAAACTTTCCAACAACTCCGTGTTTACGCAATCTTTCAGTGATAGTTAGTACAAGATCAGTTGCCGTAGTTCCAACAGGCAATTGCCCGCTGAGTTTGAAACCAACAACACGTGGGATAAGCATCGAAACAGGTTGTCCTAGAAGCGCGGCTTCAGCTTCAATTCCTCCAACGCCCCATCCAAGGACACCAAGACCATTGACCATAGTTGTGTGTGAATCTGTTCCCACAACCGTATCTGGATATGCACGAAGCACTCCACCAACAGTTCTGGTCATAACTACGCGTGCTAAATATTCAATGTTTACTTGGTGAACAATTCCCGTTCCTGGCGGGACTACCTTGAATTCATCAAAGGCGCTCTGTCCCCAACGCAAGAAGCGATAACGCTCTTTGTTGCGCTGATATTCAATATCTGTGTTCTCTTCAAATGATGTTTTCGTTCCAAATAAATCTGCAATGACAGAGTGATCGATCACTAATTCAGCAGGTGCAAGTGGATTGACCTTTGTTGGGTCTCCCCCAAGATCTGCGATTGCCTCACGCATTGTGGCAAGGTCAACAACGCACGGAACCCCTGTGAAATCTTGCATGATGACGCGGGCTGGGGTGAATTGAATTTCAGTATCTGGCTCAGCCTTGGGATCCCATTGAGCAAGTGAGGTGATCTGGCTTGCAGTGATATTGGCGCCATCTTCTGTGCGCAAGAGATTTTCAAGCAAAACTTTCAAACTAAATGGAAGATCTTTCGCGCCGTCAAGGCCTGTAATATTAAAAAATTCGTAGGACTTTCCAGCAACCTCGAGGGTTTCCTTGGCGTTAAAAGAGTTCTTACTCATGACTTCTTTATTCTAATGTAAAGCGCGCAACACATTCCACGTGCTGGGTCATCGGGAAGAGATCAAAGCCCACAATGTGATCCATGCGATACCCGCTAGCCAGTAGAAGTTTGGCATCCCTGGCCAATGAGGCTGGATCGCAGGAGACATAAAGGATTGTCCTAGGTTTGATTCGATTCATCACTGTAATGACTTCCTCGCCAGCTCCTGTTCGGGGAGGATCAAGCAAGAGAACATCTACCTCTGAAATCTTTGGCAGTTGTGATTCAACTGAACCCGGATGAATCTCAACATTCTTGTAACCCTTAAATATCTTCATGGCATCGCCTACCGCGCGCCTATCAGATTCAATGAGATGTACTTTTCCTGTTGGTCCAACTGCAGCAGCAAGAGCAGCGGTAAAGAGCCCCACTCCTCCGTACAGATCACAGACAACATCACCTTCACGTAAATCAATTTTCGACATGACTTCATTCACCAGTGTTGTCGGCGCACTTTTATGGCTCTGCCAAAATGATTGTGGCGATATCTGATAAGTAACACCTAAGACAACCTCGTTGAGTTGTGTTGGTCCCGAGATGCTGCGGCCCGCACGCGAGATATTTACCTGACCTGTACTTGTACTTCCTGCTTCAATGCGATCATCGCCATTCCATTTACGTGAAGTAAGAGAAGCAACTTCCATGGTTGAATCTGCGATCAGGCAATCATCAATCTCAATGACGTCATTGCTTCTGTGACTATAAAGACCAATATGCCCAGAATCTCCGATTGCGAAATCCATACGAGTTCGCCAATGCAAACCATCACTTGGCTCTACTGCTAAAACCGCGCACTCAATCTCCATGCCGCCAAGGCGCGCAAATTGATCTTTAATAACTTCAGCTTTAAGTATGCGTTGATAACCAAGATCGATATGTTGAAAATCGCATCCGCCACATCCGCCAGGTACGGCGTACTTACACGGTGCTTCTACGCGGTGTTCTGATGCTTGAATAATTTCTATCGCATCACCTCGCGCCATTTTGGAGTTCACGGCAGTAATTTCAACGACTGCTTTCTCCCCAGGAATCCCGTAACGGACAAAAATAACTTGTCCTTCAAAACGTGCGACGCAATGTCCGCCGTGGGCAATAGCGCCTATATCGACCGTTACTTTTTGGCCGATGACCAACCGTTCTGCGCTATGTGAGCCATTCGTTTCCATTGTTGGAGCATAAGGGTGTTTAAGGGTGTAAGTTATTACTCGTGCACGTAGTCATAATGGGTTGTGGTCGAGTTGGATCAGGGTTAGCTCAAGAACTTGAGGCAGCTGGCCATTCCGTAGCGATCATCGATCAAAATCGTGAAGCATTCCGTCGCCTAGGACCAGATTTCAAAGGTCGCACAATTGCAGGCGTTGGTTTTGACCGAGACACCTTGCTTGAAGCCGGAATTCAAACTGCAGGAGCATTTGCCGCAGTTTCAAATGGAGATAACTCAAATATTTTGGCAGCTCGCGTTGCCCGTGAAAGCTATAACGTCCCAAATGTTGTTGCTCGTATTTATGACCCAGAGCGCGCTGAAATTTATCAACGCCTTGGAATCCCAACGGTTGCAACAGTTCTATGGACCACTGATCAAATGATGAGAAGGCTCGCTCCTGAAGGATCCCAATCAGAGTGGCGCGATGCCAGCGGGACAATTGCATTATGCGAAGTGAGTCTGCATAAGGATTGGTACGGAGAGCCAGTTGTTTTAATTGAGAAGGCAACAAATGCACGCGTTGCATTTATCACCCGTCTAGGTGAAGGCCTACTTCCTAATGAACACACAGTGCTTCAAGAGGGCGATCTTGTTCACATGACAATTTTGGAATCAGAACGCACAAATGTAGATGCCATCTTGTCTCGCACACCGGAAGTGGACTAAATGAGAATCGCCATTACAGGAGCCGGTAACGTTGGCCGTGCTATTGCTCGTGAACTTTTGGAAAATGGACACCACGTCTTACTCATTGACCGCGATCCCAAGGCACTTAAAATGGATAGCGTGCCTCAAGCAGAGTGGCTCTTAGCTGACTCATGTGAGATTGCCTCACTTGATAGCGCAAAGCTTGCATCATGTCAGGTGCTCATCGCGGCAACAGGAGATGACAAGGTCAACCTTGTGACATCACTTCTTGCAAAGACTGAATATGGCGTTCCCCGCGTTGTTGCCCGCATTAATCACCCTAAGAATGAATGGCTCTTTGACTCTTCATGGGGCGTTGATGTTGCTGTATCAACCCCTCGTATCATCTCAGCACTCGTTGAAGAAGCAGTGACAGTGGGTGATGTCGTTCGCCTCTTCTCACTCAAGCGTGGCGGAGCTAACCTCATTGAAATTACTTTGCCAGAAAATGCCCTTGCATGTGGCAAAACGGTGAGTGAGCTTACTTTCCCCGACGATACTTCTTTTGCATCAATCGTGCGTGATGGCCACGTAATTTCACCGAGCCCTCAAGAATCACTTATGGGCGGAGATGAATTACTTTTTGTTGCGACAAGCGCGGCAGAAGAGAAACTTAAAAGCGTTCTTCTAGGTAATTAATACCTAATCTTTCTCGATCTCATCTATCTCTGTCTCATCTAGTTTTACTGATGGGACTTTTGCCAATA